>JAQXRN010000079.1 GCA_029218545.1 Bacillota bacterium
GTATATTCTTTTCCTTCATATACACATACTCCGACTTTGAAGCCACTTTTTCGTTAATATTTTCATCATCTCGAAAAATCCATTTATAGTCATCAATGGGTGACAGATTAAGATAACATACCTTTCTGCCATAGCCCTCTGACAATATCCTTGACAATGCGATTGCAATTGTACTTACTCCTATTCCTCCTTTCTCAGAAAAGAGTTCAATTACCCTTGTATCTACATGAGACCTCATAAGAAGTTCCCCCGTATTATCAAAATACATCTGTGATGCCTTTTCAAGCAGATGTTTCATAGAAAGCGTTTTATGTGCAATCTGGCTCTTTGGGTATATTGACTCGACATTATCTTTTTCGTCCTTCAGAAGCAAAATATGGCTGTCATAGGGCATATTAATATCTGTAATTAAGACACCTTCTGGCTGCATGTTTCTCAGTTCATCCTTGTCCTCGATAATCTTTACTGTTATTCCTTCTCCCTGAAATGCGATTCCCTTTGCTAGTGCTCTAGCGTAGTCATTATTTTTCATACAAACAGAAAGCTGATATTTCATACTCTATCCTTTCCGTTTCCCTTTGCACTACAAGAATAGCCTTATTAGTAATAATTGTCAATTATTTCTCTTAATTTTTTCAACGCCTGTGACAAACTGCCAAGTTCGTCAATCAGCCCCATTTTTACAGCATCCGGGCCAAATAGGATGGTTCCAACGTCATTTGACATGTTGTCAGTACAGTTCATTTTTTCAACTATTTCACTTTTATCTGCTTTTGAGTGATTTACTATAAAATCTATTACACGTTCCTGGGTTTTTCTCATATATTCAAAGGTTGGTTCGGCAGTAATCAATGTACCTGTCGTTCTTATAGGATGCAACGTCATGCTTGATGAAGGACATGCAAAGGAATAGTCAGTTGATACTGCAAGAGGAATACCTATGCTGTGTCCTCCTCCGATTACAAGAGAAACTGTAGGCTTAGACATGCCAGCAATAAGTTCAGATAGAGCCAGCCCCGCCTCCACATCTCCACCCACGGTATTAAGAATGATAAGAAGCCCCTTTATTTCAGGGTTTTCCTCCACTGCAACCAGCTCAGGTATGAGATGTTCATATTTTGTAGTTTTATTTTCCTGCGGAAGAACTGAATGCCCCTCTATGCTTCCAATTATATTAATATATTGAATATCGCTTTTAAAAGAATTGGTACTTGTCATAAGTCCCAGCTCTTTTATAAGGTCTGTTGCTGAACTATCGCATTTTTCCTCTGCATTTTTGTCCTTTTCTTTATCAGTATTCATAAAACAAATCCTTTCTAAGTAATATTTATTATTCCTATTATTTACAAAGGAGATTTTATTTATGCGATTAAGTGAAATAGGAGATAAAGAAATTGTCGACATCGTAAAAGGCAGTATGCATGGAAAACTGTGGGACGCAGAAATGCTCTTTGATGAAGCAACAGGTGCAATTAGTTTTCTTCTGGTTCCGTATTTTAATGGCTCCGGTCACAAATTCAGTTCAGAAATACAATTGCCATGGGATTCCATTGTAGTAATCGGTGAAGATATGATTATTTTCAAGTCCATATAACCACAAAAAAACCGATTCAACTTTCAAGTGAACCGGCTTTTTAGCTAAATAACTGTGTATATACAATTTCCAAAAATATCGACAGTCTTTACACATATCCTGCTTTCTGTTGCCACAGGCATCAGCTTTTCACAGGATTGTTTCACAACACCTTTTTCTTTTGAGAAAATAGCTGCAGGCCTGTAAATTTTTCCATCGTAATCAAAATCGATGCTCCAGTACTCTATAAATTGGAGCGGGTCCTTTTCCTGGACTAGTTTCAAAGTCTCGATGCCCTTTTTATCTACTCCATCAGGGAGTTTACCAAGATTATAATCCTTAAGTGCGATTATCATCAGTTCTTTATCTGAACCTGCAATTGAATCCCTAAACACTTCTATCTTCACATTAGGATTAGCTTTCTGAGTATCGGCAGATTCCCCTTCCAGAACCTGAACAGACGCATTTTTTGAATAAATTCTCTTAAGGGTGCTTGATACTGCCAGAGCACTTCCGTCGCAGCATATCCATCTTCTGTTCATCTTTTCTGCAACAGATGCCAATGTTCCGCTTCCGCAGAAAAAATCTGCAACATAATCCCCCTCTTGTGTTGAACCCTCTACAATTCTCTCAAGTAATGCCTCCGGTTTTTGTGTGGCATATCCTGTTCTCTCAGATGATGTGCGACCAACCATATCGACATTCCACACGTCTTTCATAGTAACCATGGTATACCATCCAAGGTCATCCTTGAATTCTTTTACACCTTTAAATCTATATGGTTTAAATTCTCTGTTATATGATTTTTCCTTTGGTGGCGCAAAATAATATTTTTTGCTTTTACTGTACACAAGTATGGTGTCATGCTTTCTGGCAAAATGTCTCTTGCCTGATCCTCCCGATTTATAATGCCATATTATTTCGTTTACAAAATTATCTTCTCCGAATATAGCATCCATGAAAATCTTCACATAATGCACCACATGCCAGTCAAGATGTACCCAGATTGTACCATCATCTGCAAGGAGTTCTTTCATGGTGTAAAGCCGGCGACAAAGCATTTTTAGGTACTCTGTCATGTCATGCTGCCATCTGTCATCATATGCAAAGTACTTTATTGGACTTAGTTTTCTGTCATCCACGGACTTTAAATGAATAGCTGCATCATATGTCGCCTTACTGAAAAAAGGTGGATCAATGTAAATCATACGAAGCTTTCCTTTCATATCTCTTTCATTTAAAAGATATTTCATAAACTTCATATTGTCACCATGAGCCAGCATATTGTTCCATTCTGAAGGATTACATCTTATCTCCTCAGTTACTTTAAATGCTTCATCTTCTATTTCTTTGTAGTAGTCAATACAATCCTCGAATATTTCTGAAAATCTACTGATAAGCTCCATTGTATAACCTCAAATGAACTATTTTTTAGCAGCCGCTACATATCCCTTTGCTTCGTCCCAGTCAGCATCAATTTTGGCCATTTCCATTCTTCTCTTAATCTTCTGAGTTGTGGTCTTAATCATTGGCTCATCTGTCAGGATGAAATGATTTACGTTCTTGAACTTCGGCATAATCTCGTTAACACCATTTAGACCATCCGCAATGATTTCAGCAACCTGTTCCTTTGAAAGACCATCAGCATCAGCTGCTGCCTTGTCATAAGTAATCTTAACCCACAAAACAAGCTCATTGTGCTTTTCTCTTGTAAACATCATACATTCTGCAACATATGGAATCTTTGCAATAAGCTCTTCGATCTCCTCAGGGAAAACATTTTTGCCGTTTTTAAGGACGATTACATTTTTTAATCTTCCGGTAATCCACAGGTTACCCTTGTTGTCAATTCTGCCAAGGTCTCCTGTATGGAACCACCCATCCTGTATTGCTTCTGCAGTTTCTTCAGGCTGCATATAATATCCAACCATTACATTTGGCGCTTTAGCTATTATTTCACCTATTCCGTTTTCATCCTTATCTACGATGCGAATTTCAACAGATGGCATAGGTGTACCAACGGAACCTGCACATAAGTTGTCAGGTCTTTCCGCACATAAAACAGGGGATGTTTCAGTGAGTCCATATCCTTGTATTGTAGAAATACCGAAGTCGTTTAAGCCCTTTGCAACAGCAGGATCAAGAGCTGCGGCACCACAAATGATAAGTCTCAGGCTTCCTCCCAGCTTATCAATGATTTCGGCGAAAATTTTTCTCCTAACATCAATACCTATCTTTCGAAGTCCATTGGAAATCTTTAAACCTGTGTTAACAGTCTTCATCTTTCCCTGCTTCTCAATTTGCTTCATAACCTTATTATAGAGGTTTTCAACTATTAGCGGAACGCCTACAAATACGCTCACACCATATTCTGTAAAGTTTTTCTGTACATATTTTAGTCCATCGCAGAAAACATTGTCAGCACCTGCTGCAAGGAAAACCATCACTCCCCCAAGCCCAAAGCTATGGTGGAGAGGCAGAAATGCCATATTTACATCATTTGGGAAAAACATTTCCATCTCATGCATATCTCTTACATTAGAAGCAAGGTTATCATGGCTAAGCATTACAATCTTAGAATCATTGGTTGTTCCTGAAGTAAACAGGAATACCGCAATATCTTCTTCCTTAACCACAACATCTCTGTAGCTCAAATCTCCTTCTGACATAAGCTTCTCACCTTCTTCAATCATAGAAGGTACAACGCTCTGCTCTCCTGTCATAGGTAGAAACTGTATTTCATCTGAAACCTTAGCCTTTATTTCGTCAACAAGCGCAGAAATCTTTGAATCATAAAAAACAATCTTAACTTCACTTCTATTGACGCATGTTTCAAGCTCAACAGCTGTAAGTCCCTTGTCAAAAGGAACTGCGGTATTGCCTCCGCATACAGCTGCCAGGTAGCATAGATACCACGGGAAGCAGTTTTCACCAATAATCCCTATGCGCTTACCCTGAAATCCTCTTTTTCTGTATGAAGTTCCAAGGCATTCCATATCATGAATAAGCTGAGAATATGTTTCACTTGTAATTACTCCATTAACTTTGTATCTAAATGCATTGTTATCAGGAAAATCCTTAGCTGCATTATAGATTAACTCTTTAATAGTTTTTCCTTTGTTGATATGTGCTTTAACTTTCTGCATAGTCTATCTCCTTAAACTATCATATTATTTATATTTCTTTTTTTTCGGCGGAAAGAATACAGAAATCAAATCCTGTCTGCCTGCCGCAATCAGAGCTTTCTCTGCAGTCTTTCTGTTTTCAGGCTTATGAAAATGAATAAGTGCTCTCTGCATTTTCTTTTCTTCAAGTGTTTTTGCCACATAAACCGGCTCTTTAGTGAGAGGATCCATTTCAGTGTAATACATACATGTAGCTAATGTTCCGGGTGTAGGATAAAAATCCTGTACCTGATCCGGAACAAATCCATATTCTCTCAAGAAAAGTGCCAGTTCCACCGCTTCTTTCATTGTACTTCCCGGATGGCTTGAAATCAAGTATGGTATCAGATATTGTTTCTTTCCTATTCTATCATTGGTTTTCTTGTATTTTTCACTGAATTTCAGGAAGACTTCTTTTGAAGACTTGTGCATACACTTTAGTACATTAGGTGCAATATGTTCAGGTGCTACCTTTAAGGTTCCACTTACATGATTCTTGCATAACTCTTCAATAAATCTATCCGCATTTGGATCTGCCAGCAGATAATCATATCTTATTCCTGAACGAATAAATACTTTTTTCACTTTATCTAAGCTACGTACACTTTTTAGGATATCAAGGTATTCCTTGTGGTTTGCCTTAATTGCCGGGCAAACTTTAGGATATAGGCAGTCCTTGTCAGTGCATACTCCACCTTTTATCTGCTTCTGGCATGCAGGACCTCTGAAATTTGCTGTAGGCCCACCCACATCATGTATATATCCTTTAAAATCTTTCATCTCAGTAAGCTTTCTGGCTTCTTCGACTATAGATTCCTTGCTTCGACCTCTAACCTGCCTACCCTGATGGTAAGTAAGAGCACAGAAGCTGCATCCTCCAAAGCATCCTCTGGAGCTTACAATACTGAATTTTATTTCTGTAAAAGCAGGAATTCCTCCTGATTCCTTGTACATAGGATGTGCCTCATTTTCAAAAGGAAGCTCATACACTGCATCCAGTTCTTCCTGCTCGAGAGGTGGCTGAGGCGGATTCTGAAGTACCCATATGGTATCTGTATATTTCTCAGCAAGGCCTTTAGCCGTAACGGAATCATTGTTTTTGTACTGTATTGCAAAGCTTTCAGCATAAGCTTTTTTGTCTTCTTTAATCTGCTCAAAATCAGGCAGTTTTATCCATTCATCATCTGCAGGCTCTTCCTTTGCCCTGCAGCATGTTCCCTTTATCCATGTGATATCCTTAATATCTATGCCTGAATCTAATGCATCGGCTACTTCCACAATGGCTCTCTCCCCCATGCCATATATCAGTAAATCTGCTTTTGAATCCAGCAGTATCGATCGTCTTACGCTATCGCTCCAGTAATCATAGTGACCAAGTCTTCTAAGGCTGGCCTCTATTCCTCCTATAATGATAGGAACGCCTTTGTAAGCTTCCCTTGCCCTGTTTGCATATACGATAACGGCTCTGTCAGGTCTTTCTCCGGCTTTTCCACCTGGCCCGTATTCGTCTTTTTTTCTCTTGTTCTTAAATACTGAATAATTGTTAACCATTGAGTCAACAACGCCGCTGTTAATAAGAAAGCCCAGACGCGGTTTTCCAAAGCGACGAAAGTCTTCAGCTGATTTATAATTAGGTCTGGCAAGAACGGCAACCTTATATCCATGACTTTCCAGAACTCTGCCAATAATTGCAGTTCCGAAGGAATGATGGTCTACATATGCATCACCTGTCACTAGAACAAAATCCACCTGTTCCCAGCCTCTTTCATTCATATCATCTTTATTTGTAGGTAAAAACATAAAAAACAAATCCTCACTATATAGGAAAAATGGGGACGTTTGAAATACGTCCCCTAATAATCAGTTGTGTTATCTCTGTCCCTTGTCGTACGGAATACCTTCTGCCTTTGGAGCTTTTGAATGCTTTGATGTAAACGCTAATACAATCATTGTAACCACGTAAGGAAGCATTCTGTAATATGCCGTATTAATACCTAAATCATACAGGAATGGTATTAAAGGCACAGAATATGCAAGAGTTCTCAGGAATGCAAAGAATAAACTTGCAAGTAATATTTTTTCCGGTTTCCACTGACCAAATATCATTACCGCTAATGCCAAGAAACCAAAGCCGGCAACACCTGTATGTCCATTGCAGTTTGCGTCCATTATTCCTACTGCATAGAAGAAACCGCCTATACCACCTAAAAAGCCCGAAATGGAAACACCTGCATAGCGCATCTTGTAAACATTAATACCAACGGAATCTGCTGCATGAGGATGCTCGCCGCAAGCACGAAGACGCAGGCAGAATGAAGATTTATGG
>JAQXRN010000080.1 GCA_029218545.1 Bacillota bacterium
CCTCTAAAACTAAGCCAAAGGTTACCGGTGGCAAACTAAGAAGCTTATTGAACTACAGCGATAGATTTTAATATGGGAGGAAGATGAATGGATATTAAAAAATTAATGGTAGCACACCCTGAAGTTTCAGATATGGCAGACTACAAAGAGATTTTCTGGATTAACGATAAATCCCTCACTCCGGCTCCAATACCTTTTGGAATGAAGGATATTGAAGACGCAGAAGCCAGGCTTGCACGTTTTGCACCATACATTATGAAGGCTTTCCCTGAAACAGAAGTTACAAAGGGAATTATCGAATCAAAGCTTGTAGAGATTCCTAAAATGAAAAAAGCTCTTGAAGAAATGACAGGCAATTTCGGCGGCAAACTGTTTCTAAAATGTGACAGCCACCTTCCTATTTCAGGTTCAATCAAGGCAAGAGGCGGAATATATGAAGTTTTAAAGCTGGCTGAAAAGATAGCTATAGAAAAAGGAATGCTAACATTGGATGATGACTATTCAAAGATTGACAGCGATGAATTCCGTCAGCTTTACAGCAATTACTCAGTGGCTGTAGGCTCCACAGGAAACCTTGGACTTTCCATAGGTATCATCAGTGCAAAGCTGGGCTTTAAGGTTACAGTTCACATGTCAGCTGATGCTCGCCAGTGGAAAAAGGATTTGCTCCGTTCAAAGGGCGCCATCGTAGTTGAATACCCTGACGATTACCAGAAGGCCGTTGCCGAAGGCAGAAAAGAAGCTGCAAACGATCCAATGTGCCACTTCGTAGATGATGAAGGCTCAGTTGACTTGTTTACAGGCTACTCAGTAGCTGCAAAGAGAATAATTCCTCAGCTTCAGGATGCAGGAATTGTTGTAGATGAAGAACATCCGTTATTTGTATACCTTCCTTGCGGAGTAGGCGGTGCGCCGGGCGGTGTTGCCTTCGGTCTAAAGGAAATCTTCGGTGACAACGCTCATATCTTCTTTGCAGAACCTACCCACGCTCCTTGTATGACTTTAGGTCTGATAACTGAACTCCATGACGGAATTGCAGTAAGAGATATAGGACTTGACGGTTTAACTGATGCAGATGGCCTTGCTGTTGGATGTCCATCTCGCCTTGTAGGAACTATAATGGAAACCCGTCTTGACGGCTGCTACACCATCGACGATGCGAAGCTGTATCCGTTCCTGACAAAGCTTGCTGACCTTGAAGGAATATACATTGAACCTTCAGCTACAGCTTCCTTTACAGGTCCTGCGCTTGTTTCCGGTGCTTCTGAATATCTGGCTTCACGCGGACTTGCCGATAAAATGCAAAATGCTGCTCACATCTTATGGGCAACCGGCGGAAGCATGGTTCCTGAAGCTGAAATGCAAAGCTACTACGAAAAGGGAAAATAAAGAGGCATTATATGAAGCATTTATCAAGTGAAATGATTGCAAGAGCCGCTTCCTTCTTTAAGGTTGTAGGCGATGAAACCAGGATGAAAATATTGTGCACTGTGGCCTATGGCGAAACCTGTGTTAACGACATAGCATCAAAGGTGGGAATGACAAAATCAGCAGTTTCACACCAGCTCAGATTGTTGAAAAATGAAGGTCTTGTCAAGGCTCGCAGAGACGGCAAAAACATATATTACAGCTTAGACGATAAGCACGTGGTGGATATTCTTGATATAGCCTTTACCCACATTGAGCACAAATCTCACGAAGAAGGCTGCAGTTGCTCCCATTGCAATGAAAAATAGGACATGATTTAATTCTAAAGTTAATACACATAAAAAGAGCACTATCCGGTTAGGGTTCTAACCTTTAGTGCTCATTTTTTATAGTTTCCTATCCCTTCAGTACATTAACAATCTTCTTGATTCCAGGCACATCGCCTCTGTAGAATACTAAGGATTTATACAGCTTGCCTCCCACAGCAGCAGCTACGACTGTCAGTAAAAGCATTATTGCTGTAGTTGCAAGGGTTTTCCACAGTGGAGACATTCCCAGCATAATCTTCGCCGGCATTACCATTACAGAAACAAACGGTATCCAGTCAAGAATTGGAGAAGATTCTCCTTCTAAAGCTCCTCCAAACATTGCAGCAAAGAAGCTTACCAGAAGAATTAAAGTAAATATTACATTGGCTGATGATAAATCTTCTGCCTTGCTTGCCATGGACCCTCCGATGGCAGCAATTGAACAGTAGAGAATCATGCCCACAACGATAAATATCATCGCAAGAATAATATTAATCGGAGTGAAAATTCCTTCTGACATCTGTCTTACAATTTGCAGAACCTGTATTATTCCCATGGTAGTATCCGGATTTATGGCTTTCACAGCTGCAATTCCTATTGCAAAGCCTCCAATAAGCGAGCCTATCCAGCTAAGAAGCTGCAGAAGTCCTGTCAACGTAATTGCAAAGAGTTTTCCCATAATTATTGCTGCCGGATTTACTGCAACAAGGATGCTTTCCATAAGCTTGGAGCTTTTTTCCATGACAATGCTGTTGGCAACTCCCTGTCCGTATATCAGCACAAAGAAGTACAATAGCATAACGTTGAGGTATGTCACTATCATATTAACAATATGATTGGTTTCGGTTTTGTACTCTTCCTCTGCCAGTGCCTCTGCCTCTTCCTCCGAGATATTCTCCTCAGTCAGATTCAGGCTTGTATCGTATGTAGCTTCACCGCCGTTGGCAATGGCATTTATGTCAGCATAATACATTATCAGGTTTTCCAATACCATTCCGGCATCAAGTATTGAAACGGGTTCACCGGAATCGCTTCCCTCAGGTGCAACGATATTTATGGTATATTCCTGACCGATCTGCTCAGTTACGACCAAGAGAGTGTCCTTTGAATTTTTCGATTTATCTGCTGCCTTGTCAAAATCAGTACCGAAGTCTTCAATATTTACATCAATACCAAAACTTTCTTTTATAGCTTCCCCAAGACCATCAAAACGCACAACCCTTTCATCGCTCAAATCCACCAGATATAGATTTTTTAGCATTTTCATGTCTGCAACAGACTCCGTTTCAACAACGCCGCTTTCAAAATCATCATCAGGAGCTCCTGCATTATCCGCTGAGTTAAGCTCTATACCTATCATCAATCCTGCAGGGATAAGCAGACACAGCAGTGAAACGATTATCAGGCTGGCCAGATAGCCTTTACTCTTAAAGTGCTGCCTTAAGGTAAAGGAAAAAACTTTAGAAAATCCCTTAAAACGATTATTCTTTTTCATTTTTTGTTTCCCCCTTTCCTTTTAACCCCATTGCTAATATTTTGCTCATCTTTATTCTCTTGCCGTTATGCATGATTAAGCTGTCATAAACCTTTCCGGAAAGCTTATATAAAGCTAATATTACAACAATCTGCAGCGCCCATGATGCCGCCACAACGCCAAAGCCTATTTGTCCCATTGCATAATAGGTCGGCATGGCAAAGGATGACAGAAACGGACAAAGCGCCAGAATCATGGATGGTTCACTGTTTATAGGACTTGCAATGACTGTAATCATATAACACACAAGCACCAGCATTGTTGCAGTCATATTTGCTGATTCCATATCCTCCATGCTTGAACATCCTGCTCCGCTTAGAGCTGCAATCTGTGACAAAAGCACGCACGCAAGAATAAGTGATATTGCAGTTACTGCCACAAGCCCGAAGCCGATATTCAAAACGTCTTTTGTTATACCGACATTAGTTAATGTATTCCCTACAAAGGATGTATCGATAAACAATCCCGATGCAAAGTATGAAACAGCAAAACCTGCTATTATGAGCAGAAGCATAGATAAAACGAAGGTGATTATAGCCAATTGTTTACCCATAATCATAGCTTCAGATTTAATACTTACTCTTAAGGTTTCTACCAGTTTTGATGATTTTTCTTCAAGAACAGCTCTCACTATGAATGTAGCTGAAAAGAGCACCATCATCATAGCAAACAAGGAATAACCGTATTGAACAAAATATCTTGCATCAAACCCCACGGAGTCTCTTTCCATGAAGCTTTCCATATCGTAAACCGATGTGTAAAAGGATGCTTCCGCAGTCCCGCCATTATCTCCCATAAAAATTGACATTACAGGTACCGATGCTAAGGCTATAAGGATGAATATTCCAAAGGAAATCAGATTGGACTTATTCTTATACAGCTGCACCAGTGTGAACTTGTAAACCTTGCCAAGGCCACTTAATGCATCACTATTCCTCATGAACTTCACCTACTTTTTCAAC
>JAQXRN010000081.1 GCA_029218545.1 Bacillota bacterium
GAAGCCCACCACAAGAATAGATTTCCTCCTTTAAGGTAAGACCCGTGAGAGACTATCACGTTGATAGGTCGGAGGTGTAAGTGCAGTAATGCACTCAGCTGACCGATACTAATAGGTCGAACGCTTAACCAATGGTTTTAAGAAAGTACAGATTTGGTACTCATTCAGTTAAAAAGTGTAAATCCGGTGACAATAGCGGAGAGGATACACCTGTTCCCATCTCGAACACAGAAGTTAAGCTCTCTAGCGCCGATGATACTTGGTGGGAAGCTGCCTGGGAAAGTAGGACGTTGCCGGTTTTTTTATTTTAGGAAGCGCATAAAGCGCTTCTTTTTTTTTACGGCAGCGTCTCTACTTTCCGAAAGTACGCTTTCCCGGATTGTATCGGCTTTGTCACAAGGTATGAATTTGTCACAAAGTAGGAAAGCGTGAAACTTTACATAGATTTTACATTAGCCATTATATTGATTTTACATTATTTTGATAAACTTGTTTTGTTTAAAACGAGTTTTAATGAGAAAGGACATGTAATGGATATTTTTGGAGTTCTTGGACTGATAGGAGGCTTATGCTTATTTCTCTTTGGTATGAGCGTTATGGGTGACTCTCTTGAGAGGAGAGCAGGAGGCAAACTAAGAGATTTACTTGGAAGATTGACTACCAATAAAGCGACAGGTTTTTTAACCGGAGTTATTGTTACAGCAGTTATTCAATCTTCTTCTGCTACAACCGTCATGGTAGTTGGCTTTGTAAACTCTGGTTTGATGAATTTACGTCAGGCAATCAATGTTATTATGGGCGCTAATGTTGGAACTACCGTCACTGCCTGGATTTTATCACTTAGTGGCATTGAAAGCAGTAATATGATTGTCCAATTATTCAAACCAACGTCTTTCACACCTATTCTTGCTCTCGTTGGAATTATTTTCTATATGTTTTCTAACAGCAGCAAGAAAAAAGAAACCGGTGCAATACTTCTCGGATTTGCCACACTAATGTTCGGTATGGACATGATGTCAGATTCAGTATCGGGGCTAAGAGATGTTCCTGAATTTCAGCAGCTTTTTGTTATGTTCGAAAATCCAATATTAGGAGTTATTGCAGGGGCAGTATTGACGGCAATTATCCAGTCGTCATCAGCTTCTGTGGGTATATTGCAGGCTCTTGCAGTAACAGGACAGGTATCCTTTGGTGCAGCTATACCGATAATTATGGGGCAAAATATTGGAACCTGTATAACTGCAATGCTGTCATCAATAGGCGCCACTAAGAATGCAAAACGTGCAGCTGTTGTTCATTTATCCTTTAATATAATCGGAACTGCAGTATGGCTAATAGTATTTATAATAATTAAAACAGTTTTCGCACCTGCTATTTTAATGCAGTCAGCTTCTTTGTTTGGCATTGCCGTTTCCCATTCTATCTTTAATATACTTTGCACTGCATTGCTTTTACCATTGACAGGGCTTTTGGAAAAATTGGCAAACAAAATAGTACCTGACTCAAAAAATCCTGAAGTTATTTCAGAACTGGATGAACGTCTCCTTGTTACACCTGCTATTGCACTTGAACGCTGCAGAAACGTTACATGTGAAATGGCACAGATTGCAATTGATGGTATGAAAGAAGGAATACGTTCACTATATGCTTACTCAGATGAACTTGCAGAGTCTATTCGTAAAAAGGAAGATAAAACAGACCATTATGAGGACATTTTAGGAACATATCTTGTTAAGCTAAGCAGAAAAGAATTAAGTGAAAGCGATAGCAGAGATGTCACAAAACTGTTAAAACTCATAAGTGACTTTGAAAGAATAGGAGATCATGCAGTTAATGTTTTAGAGGCAGCAGAAGAAATGAGAGAAAAGGAGATTTCCTTTACAGATGCGGCGGAAAGCGAACTCAAGGTTTTAGGAGACGCTGTAATCGAAATTCTTGACTTATCTATGGCCTCATTTATGGAAAATGATCTTGATGCAGCCTCAAAAGTAGAATCCCTTGAACAGGTAATCGATGGCTTAAAGGAACAGATGAGAACCCGCCATATTTTGAGATTGCAGCAGGGGGGCTGTTCTATTGATGCAGGTTTTGTATGGTCTGATTTATTAACTGACCTTGAACGAGTTTCAGATCATTGTTCTAATATTGCAGGATGTGTAATAGAGATAACAAACGACAATTTGAAGACACACGAATCACTGCGTGATTTTAGAAACTACAGCATAGAATATAAGGAGAACTTTGAGAATTACCTGCGCAAATACGCCTTAGCAGAATTAAACTAATAACGTAAATATATTTAGGACCATTTATCAGTTTAGAAAACGAATTCGGATAAATGGTCTTTTTTACATTGATTTTACAAAATAAAGATAATGAATCTTACTTTATAGGCCTAGTATATGATTAAACGAAGAAAAAATATATAAACTAGGAGGACCAAAATGAAAAAATTCAAATTACTTTTTGTAACAGTATTAATCTTTACATTAGGATTGTCTGTTTTAACCGGATGCGGAGGAAAAGGCTCTGTAGATTTTGATACGGAATCTGCAATAGGCGTATGCTCAAGAGAAGATGGCTCAGGCACAAGAGGAGCATTTATTGAACTCTTTGGAATTGAAGAAAAGAATGAAGCCGGAGAGAAAATTGACAAAACAACAACAGCCGCAGTCATTACAAACAATACATCTGTAATGATGACAACAGTTGCCGGAGATCTTTACTCCATAGGTTACATTTCACTTGGTTCATTGGACGATACAGTTAAAGCAGTAAAAATCGATGGAGTAGATGCAACAGTAGATAATATTAAGGATGGTTCTTATAAAGCAGCTAGACCTTTCAATATCGTGACAAAAGGCGATTTAAGCAAGGAAGCACAGGACTTTATCAATTTTATCATGAGCATTGAAGGACAGAAAATAGTTGAAGAAAATGGTTACATTTCTGTAGAAGGATCAGAAGGCTATAAGTCATCAGTTTCTGACGGTAAGGTTGTTATCCACGGTTCCAGTTCAGTAACACCGGTAATGGAAAAGCTAAAAGAAGCTTATGTAAAATTAAATCCAAATGTAACAGTTGAAGTACAGCAGAGCGATTCATCAACAGGCGTTAAAGATGTAATAGAAGGAACATGTGACATAGGAATGGCATCACGTGAACTTAAGGATTCTGAAACATCTGAAGGTGCTGAAGCAAAAGTAATAGCTATGGATGGTATTGCAGTAATCGTTAATAATGAAAATACAGTGGACGATTTAACAAGCGAGCAGGTTAAAAACATATTTACTGGCTCAGCTTCTAAATGGGCAGATATTTTAGCATAGTTGCAAAAGCGGTTAATATCAGGTAATAAAATGAAAGACATTAAAGAGAAGATTATGAAAATAGTCTTTATGACAGCGGCATTGGTATCCATTGCCGCAGTTGTATTGATTTGTACATTTTTATTTGCTAGCGGTGTACCGGCAATTGGAAAAATAGGATTCCTAAAGTTCATATTCGGCATGGAATGGAGACCCGGAAACGGAGCTTTTGGGATTTTCCCGATGATTATCGGTTCGATATATGTAACTGCAGGGGCTCTTATCATAGGTGTGCCTATAGGAATATTAGCTGCAATTTTCATGGCAGAATTTTGCCCTAAATGGTTGTATAAGATAATGAAACCGGCAGTTAATCTAATGGCAGGAATTCCTTCGGTAGTATATGGATTTTTTGGACTTGTTGTAATAGTTCCTTTTATTAGAGACACCTTTGGAGGAAGAGGATTAAGCTTGATGGCAGCATCTATACTTCTTGGATTGATGATTCTTCCAACAATAATAAGTATGACGGAAACATCAATAAGAGCTGTGCCAAGAAGCTACTATGAAGGAGGTCTGGCGCTTGGCGCATCACACGAAAGAAGCGTATTCTTTACCGTAGTTCCTGCGGCAAAGAGCGGAATCTTTGCAGGAGTTGTTCTTGGTGTCGGCAGAGCAATAGGAGAAACCATGGCAGTGATGATGGTTGCAGGAAATCAGCCGGTAATTCCGGAATCAATAACTGACGGAGTAAGAACTCTTACTATAAATATCGTTATGGAGATGGGATACTCAACGGATCTGCATAGAGAAGCACTTATCGCTACTGCAGTCGTTCTCTTCGTGTTTATATTAATAATAAATTTGTCATTCAACTTGATAAAAAGGGGAAAGAACAGATGAAAAGAAATACCAATGAAAGCTTTGGAAAAAAGAACAAGTGTCATAAGCGCGATTCAGTATCACTCTTACTATATCTTTTAGTGAATATCTCAGCCTTTATTACAATAATGGCATTGATTTTTATTATCGCGTACATTCTTATAAAAGGAATTCCATATTTGTCGGTAGATTTATTTGCGTGGGAATATACGACAGAAAACGTATCCCTGTTGCCGGCTCTGATTAATACCATATTTATGACACTATTGTCTCTGGTAGTTGCAGTGCCAGTAGGAGTAGGTTCAGCTATTTATCTGACCGAGTATGCAGGAAGAGGAAATAGACTTGTTTCAATAGTTAGAGTTACGGCTGAGACTCTTTCCGGAATACCATCAATTGTCTACGGGCTATTTGGTTCAATTTTCTTTGTAAGTCTATGCGGATTTGGGTTATCACTCCTTTCGGGTGCACTTACACTGGCAATAATGATTTTGCCGCTGATTATGAGATCTACAGAAGAGGCGCTAATTGCCGTGCCGGATATGTACAGGGAAGGCAGCTTTGGACTTGGAGCAGGAAAACTGAGAACGGTGTTCAAGATACTTCTTCCATGTGCAATGCCTGGAATCCTTTCCGGAATAATATTGGCCATTGGACGAATCGTGGGTGAATCGGCAGCATTGATATTTACTGCAGGAACCATACCTTCGGTTGCAAAGAATGTTTTCTCATCCACAAGAACTCTTGCGGTCCATATGTATGCACTTTCCGGAGAAGGCCTATACATTAATCAGACCTATGCAACGGCGGTAATGCTTTTAGTGTTAGTAATTGCAATAAATGCACTTTCTGAGTTGGTAGCTAAAAAACTGGGAGGAAATGATGAATAAAATACAGATTGAAAATTTAAATTTGTTTTATGGAAATTTCCATGCTTTAAAAAACGTTGAGTTAGACATAAAAGAAAAAGAAATAACTGCATTCATAGGACCATCCGGCTGCGGAAAATCAACACTGTTAAAATGCATTAACAGAATGAATGATCTGATAGAGGACTGCAAAATTGAAGGTAAAGTGTTGTTAGATCAGGAAGATATTTATGGAGACATAGATGTAAATGGTTTAAGGAAGAGAGTAGGGATGGTGTTTCAGAAACCGAATCCTTTTCCAATGAGCATATATGATAACATCGCTTTTGGACCGAGGACTCATGGGACTAATTCAAAGGCAGAACTTGATGACATCGTAGAAAAGGCCCTTAGATCGGCAGCGATTTGGAATGAAACTAAAGATTGTTTAAAGAAATCAGCATTAAGCATGTCTGGCGGCCAGCAGCAGAGACTTTGTATCGCAAGAGCTCTGGCAGTTGAACCGGAAGTGCTTCTGATGGATGAGCCTACAAGCGCATTAGACCCAATTTCAACGGCAAAGATAGAAGAACTTGCAGTGGAATTGAAAAAGCAATATACTATAGTTATGGTTACGCATAATATGCAACAGGCTCTTCGAATTTCTGATAAGACAGCTTTTTTCTTGCATGGTGAAATTATCGAATATGACAGCACAGAAAAACTTTTTTCAGTGCCAAAAGATCAAAGAACAGAAGACTATATTACGGGGAGGTTTGGCTGATATGCGTTCCAGATTTGATGAGCAGCTTTCGAGTTTGAATGAAGAATTGATTATTATGGGTGCGTTGTGTGAGAAAGCTATAGGATTGGCACAGGAAGCACTGTTTACAGGTGACCTTGCTCTTGCTGAACAGGTTTCGAACATTTCCGCACAAGTATCAAAGAGGGAAAAAGATATTGAAACTTTGTGCCTGAGACTTCTCCTGCAGCAGCAGCCTGTAGCCAGAGATTTGAGAACTATTTCCTCTGCACTAAAAATGATTACCGACATGGCAAGAATCGGCGATCAGGCTGAAGACATTGCAGAGATTATTTCTACCGGACACATTCATGCAAGAGAAGACGCAGGGGATATACGCAACATGGCATCTGCAGCCATAAAGATGGTTACCGACAGCATTAATGCATTTGTAAGAAGGGATGTAGAGATTGCAAAGGCTGTAATAAAATATGATGATGTTGTCGATGATTATTTCGATAAAATAAAGCTGCTGCTTATTAGTGCTTTCAGTAATCCAGATACAGACGGAGAATACACTCTGGACCTGCTCATGATTGCAAAATATTTTGAAAGAATAGCTGACCACGCGGTAAACATTGCCCAATGGGTATTATTTTCGATTACAGGAAATAAAGAAGGCGTTCAATAAGAAGGAGTTCAAAAAGAAGGAGTTCAATGATGATTTTTTGTGTAGAAGATGACAGCAGTATACGCGACCTGATGATTTATACCCTGAATACAGCAGGATTTGAGGCTCATGGGTTTTCGGAAGGAAATAGTCTCATGGAGGCATTGAAAGAAAACACTCCTGAACTAATCATGCTGGATATTATGCTTCCGGGAGATGACGGAATTACTCTGCTTAAAAAATTAAAGAGTCAGAACAGAACGGCAGCAATTCCGGTTATCATGGCATCCGCAAAAGGTGCAGAGTATGATAAAGTTATAGGGTTGGACCTAGGTGCTGATGACTATCTTGCAAAACCCTTTGGAATGATGGAGATGATTTCAAGAGTAAAGGCAGTACTTAGAAGAACGGCTCCGAAGGAGACTCCTCAAGTAATGAGGGTTGGAAACCTGGAATTGAGCTTAAGTGAGCATACTGTTGAAGCAGAAGGAAAGCGGGTGGAACTGACCTTTAAGGAGTTTGAACTGCTTAAGCTTTTTATGGAGCATGTAGGAAGAGTATACACAAGAGAACAACTTCTTTATCAGATTTGGGGAGCTGATTATTTTGGAGAAACGAGAACTGTAGATGTTCACATTGGAACGCTTCGCACGAAGCTGGGAGATTGCGGCAATTATATCCAGACTGTAAGAGGTGTTGGATACCGCATGGAGGCTGATTAAATGACGAAACGAATATTTAAATCCATATGTCTCGTTGGCGGAATAGTCTTTATCGCTTCAGTTATTTTAGTAAGCAGTGTTTTTTATCAGTACTTTTCTGTTAGTCAGACAAAACAGCTTGATATTCAGGTAGAGCTTGCTGCAATTGGCGTGGAAAAAAATGGACTTGACTACTTTGCTGATTTAGATAATATCGATTACAGGGTTTCATGGATAGATAAAGATGGAACTGTTCTCTATGATAACAGGGGAGATCAGAGTACAATGGTTAACCACCTTCAGCGCGAAGAAATTAAGCAAGCCATTGAGAACGGAAAGGGATACAGCAAAAGATATTCTGATACCATGATGAAGCAACTGGTGTATTGTGCAAAGCTGCTCAATGATGGAACTATAATAAGAATATCACTTGAGAGAAGCAGTATCTTTACATTGATTCTTGACATGATGGAATATATTGTTCTTATTGTGGTCGGTGCAGTGGCATTGTCAATGCTTTTGGCATACAGGTTATCTAAAATAATAGTTAAACCTCTAAACTCAATAGATCTTGAAGCTCCTTTGAAGAATAGTGAATATGTGGAATTGTCACCATTGTTAAATAGAATACATACTCAACAGACTCAGCTTGTTAAACAGGCTATGGAACTTGAAAACAGACAGAATGAATTCGAGGCCGTAACCAACAGCATGAATGAGGGACTGATTCTTCTAAACAGAAAAGGGACAATATTGAGCATCAACGATGCGGCATCGAAACTTCTTTCTGCGAAGCATGACTGCGTAGGAAAGAGTATACTTACAATAGGCGAAGGGCTGGAACTTCAGGATGTTCTGTCGAAGGCCTTAAGCGGAGGTCATGCAGAAAAAGTGATACATATTAGAGAAGGGCATTATCAGCTTGACGCCAGCCCGGTAGTATCAGACAAAGGGGTTTCGGGAGCGGCTCTGCTGATATTTGACGTTACTGAAAGAGAAAATGCAGAAAAGATGCGCAGGGAATTTACCGCTAATGTCTCGCATGAATTGAAGACTCCGCTTCATACCATTTCCGGATATGCAGAGCTTATTAAAAACGAAATGGCAAGACCTGAAGATATAGCACCTTTCTGCGGCAAAATATATACTGAGGCTCAAAGAATGATTCAGCTTGTGGAAGACATCATCAATCTTTCTCACCTGGATGAGGGTGCGGAAGGAATGGCAAAGACACAAACGCGACTAGACATTATAGTAGAAGAGGCTGTTTCAAGCCTTGAAGGTGAGGCAAAGCAAAAAGGCATAACGCTGGAATTAAAACTGAAAAATTCTGTGATAATCGGTATACCTCAACTCCTTTCAGGAATCGTCTATAACCTTGTGGATAATGCCATTAAATATAACCACAGGAATGGAAAAGTATATGTTGAGATGACGGAAAGCAGCGATGAGGTAATGGTTTCTGTAAAGGATACAGGTATAGGTATTCCAAAGGAAGATCAAGGTAGAATTTTTGAACGATTCTACAGAGTAGATAAAAGTCATTCCAAAGAAGTCGGAGGAACAGGCCTTGGGCTTTCAATTGTTAAGCATGCGGCCAAGGTACACGATGCCAGAATTGAAGTTGACAGTGAAGCAGGCCGAGGAACTGAATTCAGAATCTTTTTCAAAAGAGTGGTAAATGAGAGTAATGTATAGAGATAAAAAAGGGCATATCGTGAGATATGCCCTCAGACTGTAGACAAAGTCTCACATTTCAATGTGGGGCTTTTTCTTTTGCAGTAGGTACTGCTTAAGTTGAATTCTTAACATACTAAAACCCTCACAAATGCTGATTTTTCAACGTTTTTATGATATAATATATCTAAAG
>JAQXRN010000082.1 GCA_029218545.1 Bacillota bacterium
AATAAGAAGTTCACCCTTGCAGGTGAGACTTTTGTAGAAGGTGACTGGATCTCTATCGATGGTACCACCGGTAACATCTACAAGGGACAGATCGCTACTGTTGATGCTCAGATCGCAGGCACTTTCGGCCGCGTAATGGCATGGGCAGATAAGTACAGAACCCTGAAGGTTCGTACCAATGCAGATACTCCTGCCGATGCGAAAAAGGCTAGAGAGCTTGGCGCGGAAGGTATCGGTCTTTGCCGTACTGAGCATATGTTCTTTGAAGAGGACAGAATTGCAGCATTCCGTGAGATGATTTGTTCCGATACAGTAGAAGAGAGAGAAGCAGCTCTGGAGAAGATCCTGCCTTATCAGCAGGGAGACTTCAAGGCTCTGTACGAGGCTCTGGAAGGTAACCCTGTTACCATTCGTTTCCTTGATCCCCCTCTTCATGAGTTCGTTCCTACAGAGGAAGCTGATATTGAGAAGCTTGCAAAAGCTCAGGGAAAGAGTGTTGAAACCATTAAGAACATTATCGCTTCTTTACATGAGTTCAACCCGATGATGGGTCACAGAGGATGTCGTCTTGCTGTTACCTATCCTGAAATCGCTAAGATGCAGACTAAGGCAGTTATCCGTGCAGCCATCGAAGTAAAGAAGGCTCATCCTGATTGGAATGTAAAGCCTGAGATCATGATTCCTTTGGTTTGTGAAGTTAAGGAATTGAAGTACGTTAAGAATGTTGTTGTTGAGACAGCAGACGCTGAGATTGCAGCAGCAGGTGTTTCTCTGGAGTATGAAGTAGGTACCATGATCGAGATTCCTCGTGCAGCTCTTACTGCTGACGAGATCGCTAAGGAAGCTGACTTCTTCTGCTTCGGTACCAACGATCTGACCCAGATGACCTTCGGCTTCTCCCGTGATGACGCAGGTAAGTTCCTGGATGCTTATTATGACACCAAGATTTTCGAAAATGATCCTTTCGCTAAGTTGGATCAGACCGGCGTCGGCAAGCTCATGGACCTGTCCATTAAGCTTGGAAAGCCTGTAAATCCTAAGCTTCATGTAGGTATCTGTGGTGAGCACGGCGGAGATCCTTCTTCCGTAGAATTCTGCCACAAGATCGGACTGGATTATGTTTCCTGTTCTCCTTTCCGTGTGCCTATCGCAAGACTGGCAGCAGCACAGGCAGCTATCGCAAATAAGTAGTATATCGCTTATTAAGCACAACAATATTGCCCCCAAGGACATTGTCCTTGGGGGCTTTTTGTATGTTTTGAACAAGGTTGGGAAAAAGTTCTCTTTGAGAGAAAAAAGACGATTTTGGGTGGTTTTAGCGTGTTTTTTTGGTGGTGTGTTGTGTTTGGGAAAAAGTAGTTGTGTAGAGAGAGGGTGAGTGTAGGAAAAAGAGTTTATTTTGTTTTTTCTGACCCTACTGACCCTTATGAGAGTGTGTGAAGAAATCTCTGTAAATAACTAGATCTTCTATGATAATGAATTGGCGGAAGGCTTATTTTGAAGCTTTCCGCCTTGCTTTATATATAACAGTGAATGAATTGCATGTCAAGAGCACAGGCAGCTCTTTTCTTCAATAAATCTTATCATAAATATACCTCCTATATATTTTTATGTTGAATGTTGGATAAAATTGTTGAGTTACTCGGATAGTGTCCTGTTTGATCTTCATCGGAACAGCAAGGGTTATCTCACGGCTTATATCTATAACCTTCAGATGTCCCTCAAAAACAGCCGTGTCCGAACCGTTCGTAAGTGTTGCTTTCTGAATATAATCATCATTTATTGTAACGGTTTCGCTGGTTTCATCAAAGCTGACCTTGTAGCCCAGTGCCTCAGCAGTTTTATAGACGGGTATCATTAAAGTGTTACCCTCTATAAACGGTGCTTCGGAGCTGTCAAATTCAAGTTCTTTTTGGTTTACAAAGACTTTCCAAGCAGAAATGAGCCTGCCTGTGTAAGCGTTGGATTCACCGCGGTCACTCAGAATATATTTTATTTCATTCTCTGTTTTCAGTGTTGCTTCCTGTGCAGAAATAGAACAAGCTGCAAGCATCATGGAAGCAGATATGACAGCAAATGCTTTTTTTAGAAATATTGGAATTAATAAGCCTCCTTTATTTTTTGAACAATACAGTTCAAATAGTCATAATCTTTCATTCTTGCCTGTTTATATTAGCTTTTTGGGAAATCACAAAAGTCAGAATAACAAGCACAAGTGGGAAAATACAGCCTGCAAGCACGCCCTTGCGAATATCATCTCCCGCATTTTGTGAAATGTTTCCAACTATACCGGGACCTATTGCACCGCCAAGGTCGCCTGCCATGGCAAGAAGGGCAAACATTGCCGTACCGCCCGAAGGCATTTTTCCCGAACAGATGCTTATGGTTCCGGGCCACATTATTCCAACGGAAAATCCGCAGATTATACAGCCTGCAAGCCCAAACATAGGAATATCAGACAGGGACGCAACTAGATAGCATACAAGACAAAGCAAGCCTGAGCCTATCATAAATTTAATAAGGTCAAGCCTGTCACCGTATTTTCCGTACAGTGAACGGCTTATTCCCATAGTAACCGCAAACAGGCAAGGCCCTGCAATATCTCCCATAGCCTTTGAAAGACCCAAAGCAGATTCCGCAAATGCAGATGCCCACTGTGCCATTGAAAGCTCCGATGCTCCTGCGCATATCATCAGCAGTATGGAGATAATGAACACGGGCGTTTTTAAAAGCCTTCCGATACTCATACCTTGTCCGTCCTCGGTAGGGTGTTCGATGGGACAGACAATAAAATTGAACATATTATACAGCGGAATAATTGCCCATATACAAGCAAGCCATTTCCAGTTTTCTATACCGAATAACGAGAAAAATACTGTTGAAAGCAGGATAACACCCACCGAACCCCAGCA
This sequence comes from Bacillota bacterium, assembly GCA_029218545.1. Lineage (GTDB taxonomy): Bacteria > Bacillota > Clostridia > Peptostreptococcales > Anaerovoracaceae > Fimisoma. Next base: position 2,913 of record JAQXRN010000082.1, read on the forward strand.
GTAAAAGGAATGGAGCAGGCTCATTGCCGCCTCCTTATGCTCAAAGGGACAGGCTTCAACGATAGGACTGACAAGCACCTCGGTAAGACCGCTGCCCACCGCATACACTATTGTGCTGATCATTATTCCCATAAACGGGTCAGGCATTATCTGAGGAAGAAAAGCAAGTCCCAGAAGTCCTGCTGCCGAAAACAGCTGAGAACCGACAACGCATCTTCGATAGCCTATTCTGTCCGCAAACTTTGCACAGAGAATATCCACAATAAGCTGGGTGATAAAGAACACGGAGGATATCAGTGCAATTTTTCCGAGAGGAATATTGTAAGCATTGTGGAATGTTAAAAACAGCAGCGGTGCAAAGTTTGCTGTAATAGCCTGTGTAACAAATCCAAGATAACAGGCAATAAGAGTTTTTCTGTAATTCATCTTGATGTTCCTTTCGCTTTTTGTTATAATTGTATCATATCATAACATACGACATATTTCAATGTACAATATCACATTTTTATTACACTATATCACAAAAAAGGAAGGATGAGCTTGAAGAAGCTAAACGATGGCTACGCAAAGATCATCACCGACGAAACTCTTCGTGAAACCATAAGCCACGGAAGTGAGGAATATCCCTTCCGCTATTATTATGAGGATATATGGCTCTTTGACCTGCACTGTATTGACTGGCACTGGCACCCCGAGGTTGAGCTTGTGCTTGCAGAAAAGGGGACGGCAGATTTTCTTGTGGGCAGCAGCAGATATGTGCTCAAAGCTGGTGAAGCTATTTTCATAAACACTCAGGTGATTCATCGGTTCGAGAGCAGTGCAAGTGCAATTATTCCCAACATGGTCTTTTCCCCACTTCTGATTGCTGTAGAAAATAGTCTGATCTACCGCAAATATATAAAGCCCGTGCTTTTGTCCTCGGTTGAATGCCTAATAATAACGCCGACAGATGAAAAACAGTGTGAGATGCTTGATACGATACGAAATGTGTTTGCGATCCAAGAATCGGAAAGCATATCCGAACTGCAAACAACCCAGCTTATTATGAAGCTGTGGGGGCTGATTTTCGAAAGCATAAATCAGAATGATAATCAAAACACCGCCAAAACCTCCGCACAGGCACAAGCACAGCTGCAAATAATGATGCAGTATATCCACAAAAACTATTATCGTCGCATAACCTTGGAGGACATTGCAAGAACTGTTTCCATAAGCAAAAGCAGTGTGCTGAATATATTTAAAAGCTATCTGCATACATCGCCCATAAATTATGTTCTGGAATATCGTTTGAAGCGTGCCGCCAAGCTTCTTTCGGAAACCGAAAACAGCGTTTCCGTTATCGCTCAGACAGCAGGCTTTGAAAATGTGGGATATTTTTGCCGAAAATTCAAGGCACTCTATGGAATGACGCCTAAGGAGTACAGAGGTCAGAGGCGGTCGGAACGGAAATAAAAAAGCAAAGGATTTGTCACGATCAGCAGTGACAAGCCCTTTGCCTATTTTTCTCGTAAACTTTATGATACGTTCTGACTGTCTGTCGAGTATCCTTATCGCGAGAACGTATTAAGGTTGTTTTCTTTTTTTCAGGGTCAGTAGGGTCAATGATTCGAAAAATGGTAGTAAGAAAAAGATTTTTCGAGTCCACTCTCCGGATGTGGTCGACCTCACAGGCAGCTATCGCAGAGATGTAGGGCTATCGCTTAACTAACGATTACTGAAACTTAAGTAAAATACAGAATCTCCTCCTCAAACCATAACGGTTAGAGGAGGAGATTTTTATTGTATAGGAAATCTTTGTTCCCTATACAATAAAACCGCTCCGCTTGCAGACTCTTTGTTCTGGTGAAAAGGGGTAGAAAGTGATGAATGGTATGGAGTTGTAAGCAAAAACAATTGGGTTTGGTAAAGAAAGGTTAGTTTGGAAATAATCATTGTGACGATAGGGATTGTTTGCGGGTGTGATTGCGTGTTATAGTAAGGAAGCAGATAAGCCATTTTTCCAGCTTCTAGGCCGAAACTTAGGTCTATATGAAAAAAGCATGCAAAAAGATTCCATTTTGTGAGCTTCTAGGCCGAAACTTAGGTCTATATGAAAAAGCATGCAAAAAGATTCCATTTTGTGAGCTTCTAGGTCGGAACTTAGGTCTATGTGAAAAAAGCATGCAAAAAGATTCCATTTTGTGAGCTTCTAGGCCGAAACTTAGGTCTATGTGAAAAAAGCATGTAAAAAGATTCCATTTTGTGAGCTTCTAGGCCGAAACTTAGGTCTATATGAAAAAAGCATGCAAAAAGATTCCATTTTGTGAGCTTCTAGGTCGAAACTTAGGTCTATGTGAAAAAAGCATGTAAAAAGATTCCATTTTGTAAGCTTCTAGGTCGGAAATTAGGTCTATGTGATAAAAGCATGCTTTATGCAGAACTTGAAAATATTTTGGTGAAGGGTTCATTCGGACTTTGGAGAAGCAGGCTGGCTTAATCGAAGAGTTCGATGACGGAATGAAGAGCAGCCTTGTTCAGGAAGTGATTGAAAA
>JAQXRN010000083.1 GCA_029218545.1 Bacillota bacterium
GCACTGGATATGGGAATGAAAGGTGCAGCCCTTGCAACAATAACAGGTCAGATTGTGGGAGGCATAATGGTTATCCGCTATGTGAGAATGTATAAGGCCGGAAAGATAACGAGGGAGCATATGGTTCTAAGAAGAATGTACGGGGGATATGCACTAACCTTAGGACTTGCACAGCTGGCAAATCACATGTCCATGATGCTGGTACAGATAATACTTAACAATTCCCTAACATACTATGGGGCACTTTCCGTATATGGTGAGTCTATTCCGCTGGCATGCGCAGGCATTATCAACAAGGTGGGATTTATGTTCTTTTCCATATGCATAGGAATAAGTCAGGGAATGCAGCCTATTGTGAGCTTTAACTATGGTGCAAAGCAGTATGATAGAGTCAGAAAAGCTTTGATTATAAGTCTCATTGCAGGTACAGTCGTATGCGCCTTTGCATTTCTGCTGTTACAGATATTCCCGCGCCAGATAATTGGCCTCTTTGGGGACGGCTCTGAACTTTATTTTGCCTTTGCTGTAAAGTATTTCAGAATATATATGTTCTGCACTTTCCTGAACAATATTCAGCCACTGGCATCCACATATTTTACATCAATAGGTATGCCGAAGAAAGGAACCATACTCGGGATAACAAGGCAGCTTTTATGCCTGATGCCGCTTATTGTGGTGCTTCCAATGTTCTTTGGCATAGACGGAATCATGTTTGCAGGTCCTATTGCAGATTTTCTGGCGGCATGCATAGCTATAGTTCTCATAAAACGACAAAAAATTGAAAAATAAATAAAAAACACAGATTTTTGTGTTTATTTGTGATATATTTAAAAGGTTGAGTCAATTGCGTTAAAGAAAGGAGCTTAGGCTTAGAAAATGGGATCATTTAAAGATATTCAGGAAGCCAGAGATTTTTTCACAAACGACAGATTTGCAACCGAAAACGGTATGCTCATAGACAGCATAGGTGAAGACTTTGCAATCTGCAGTATGGAAATATCAGCATCCCATCTCAATGCGGCAGGAACCGTAATGGGAGGCGTATATTTTACGCTGGCTGATTTTGCCTTTGCAGTATGCACAAACAACATTCATAAGATATCCGTTGCCATTGATTCTAACATCACATTCCTCAATGCAGCAAAGGAGGGAAAGCTCTTTGCCAGAGCAGAGGTGCTGAAAACAGGCAAGAGAACAACTTACTGCAAGGTTGATGTGACAGATGAAAGCGGAAAACTGTGTGCTGTATTTACAGGAACAGTTGCAAAGCTTTAAAGCTATCTCAAAATGGGTTAAAGTAAAAAGGGTTAAATTAAAAGGGTTAAATAAAAACAAGAAAGAAGGCGCATTGTTAGAAATGAATTTAGTAAAAACTTATTTTACAGATTTAAAAAAGGAATTTGCAGGCTATAATGCTCAGAAATTAACTAAAGATATTATGGCCGGTATTACAGTTGCAGCAGTAGCATTACCATTGGCACTGGCATTCGGTGTCAGCTCAGGGGCCACTGCAGCGGCAGGTCTTGTTACGGCGATTATCGGCGGTATTGTAATAAGTATTTTCTCCGGTGCTTCATTCCAGATTTCAGGTCCTACAGGAGCTATGACCGCTATTCTGGTTACTCTTGCAAGCAAGTACGGAATGCAGGGTATTCTTATGGCATGTTTCCTGGCTGGTGTCATTCTGGTGCTTGCAGGAATTCTAAAACTCGGAAGAGTAATCTATTACATACCTTCTTCAGTTATTACAGGGTTTACTTCAGGTATAGCTGTAATCATTGCAATGGGACAGCTTGACAACTTTTTTGGTGTTAAATCAACAGGCGATACAGCTATTATGAAAGTAGCTTCATACTTCACAAATGGATTTGACCCTAACTGGCAGGCAGTAGCGTTTGGTGCGGCTGTAATTGCCATTATGCTGGTATGGCCAAAGAAATTGAATGAAAAGATTCCTTCATCCCTTGCTTCGATAATAATCGTTACGGCAGTTGCATTTTTCATTCATCCTGATGTTGCCGTTGTAGGTGACATTCCAAAGTCAATTATTCTTGATGAAAGACTTTCCATCGGTTCTATAAATTTAAGCCAGCTCAGTGACTTATTGATACCTGCCTTTTCAATTGCAGCCTTAGGCATGATTGAATCACTGCTTTGCGGTGCATCTGCAGGAAAGATGAAAAAAGAAGAACTGAATGCTGACAGAGAACTGGTTGCACAGGGTATCGGTAATATGCTGATTCCTCTATTCGGTGGTGTACCTGCTACTGCAGCTATTGCAAGAACAAGCGTTGCAATTAAGGCCGGATGCGAAACAAGACTTACGGGTGTTTTCCACGCTGCAATTCTTCTTTTATCAATGTTCATCCTTGCTCCGGTAATGTCAATTATTCCTCTTTCTGCTTTAGCAGGAGTACTGATTGTTACAGCTTGGAGAATGAATGACTGGGAAAACATTCACTTTATTTTCGACCACAAATTCAGACCCGGAATTATCAAGTTTGCAATTACAATGGTGGCTACTGTCGTATTAGACCTTACTCAGGCTATCATTATCGGTGTTGCAATTTCAGCATTCTTAATCTTAGTTAAGCTTACTGACCTGGATGTTACAGTTGCTGATATCGATGAAGACAGACTTCACGAAGTTGGTATCGATATGCCGATTTCCGGCAAGGTAAGAATCGCTTACCTGACAGGCGCTATTTTCTTTGCAGTAATAGATAAGTTGAGCACAAAGCTGAGAGCTGAAGAATCAGTTACAGAGGCTATTATTCTTTCAATGAGAGGTGTCCCTGTAATAGACGTATCCGGTATTCAGGCCCTTATTGAGCTTGTTAAGGAACTTAATGAAAATGGAACAGAAGTTTATCTGACAAGTGT
>JAQXRN010000084.1 GCA_029218545.1 Bacillota bacterium
GTTTTCCTTGATTATACCTGCCTTCTGCTTGGCGATTTCTTCGATTGTGTCACCTAAAAAGCTCTGGTGATCCATGCTGATAGGCATTATAATTTCAAGGATTGAAGTGTCAATAATGTTTGTTGCATCCAGGGTTCCGCCTAGGCCGGTTTCAAGTACAACTATATCGCAGTTTTTTTCCTTAAAATATAAAAAAGCAAGGACTGTCTCCACTTCAAACTGTGTCGGTATCCCTGCATTACACTTTTTCATATCTTCTGTGGCTTTTGCAATTTTTGTTACATGCCTTGCCAGCGAATCCTTTTCTATATATTCGCCATCCACCTGAATTTTTTCTCGATATGTGTCTAATGTAGGTGATATATATCTTCCTGTTTTGTAGCCTGCACCAGACAGTATCGTTGAAAGATATGCCAGTACAGACCCTTTTCCATTGGTGCCGGAAATGTGTATAAACTTTAGATCCTTTTGAGGATTGCCAAGTCTGTCAAGCAGCTCTTTCATATTATCGAGGCCAAGTACACTTCCGTATCTGGATATCTCATCCAGATATACTCTTGATTCTTCGTAATTCATTTTTCTCCCATCCGGGAACTATGCTCCCAACTATGCTTCAGGCAATACGCATTTGTAATGCCTTAATCATTATATTATAGTATGGAATGAAAATTTTAGCAAATAGGATTTTTTAGAATAGAATCTTCTTTTCCACAGGAGCTGTACTTGCAATCAATTTTCCCCTGCGATAGTTAGCCAAAACAGGAGCATTGTAATTCAAGGCATCATACCAGTTTGTAGCATCTAATACAATAAAATTAGCATCATTATCCTCTTTTATGCCATAGGCATCTCCCAGATGCAATGTACGAGCCGCATTGGTAGTGACAAACTTATATGAGTTGATGATTTCTTCATACCCCAGCATATGTCCTGTATAAAGCCCCATAAAGACCTGATCTCGCATATTTGAGTTTCCAAGTGGATTCCATGGATCGAAAATATCATCAGATCCAAATGAAACATTAATTCCTTCTGCAGTAAGTTCCTTAACTCGAGTCATACTGCGGCGTTTTGGATATGTATCTACGCGGCCGCCAAGATGCATATTAACACAAGGATTTGCCACAAAGTTCATTTCTGACATCTTTAGAATTCTCATGAGACGAATTACATAAGCGTTATTATAGCTATGCATAGCGGTTGTATGAGATGCGGTAACCATATCTCCCATTTGCATCTCGTAAGCCCGAGTTGCGACTGTTTCCAAGCCTCTGGAAGCTTCATCATCAATTTCGTCACAGTGAATGTCGATTAGTTTTCCATACTTTTGAGCCAGTTCAAAACAAATATTCAAAGACTCCACTGAATACTCACGAGTAAATTCAAAGTGTGGAATAGCTCCCGCTGCATCGGCACCCATCTTCAACGCCTGCTCCAGCAGTTCCTTTCCCTTTGGATAGCTTAGAATACCGTACTGAGGAAAGGCCACAATCTGAATATCTATATAATCCTTCACCTCTTCACGAAGTTCCAGTATTGCCTCAAGTGCAGTGAGTTTTGGATCGTTAATATCCACATGAGTGCGGACATACTGAATGCCGTTGGAAGCCTGAAGGCGTATGGCTTTATTGACACGTTCCTTCACTTCATCCTTGGTAAGAAATGGCTTGTACTCTTCCCAGCACTGAATCCCCTCAAACAATGTTCCGCTAAGATTCCAGCGTGGACGTCCTGCAGTAAGGCAGGTGTCCAGATGAACATGAGATTCTACAAATGGAGGCAATGCCATTTTTCCACCGCAGTCAATCACTTCCTCACTTGGCTGTGGCTCCAGTTTCGGAGCTATATTCTCAAATTTACCATCTATTACACGAATATCTACTGTTTCCGAAGCATTCTCTAGAATTAGATTTTGAAATAGCATAATATTATCCTCCAAGTTTTATTTGTTTTTATTAATTATTTCCCCGATGAAGAAGAATACTGCAGCAACAGCCATAGCATTCACCGCTGCAATTCCCCAATGGAGCAGATTTGCAACCACAGCACCGAAAATAATGCCTGCAACATTGAACCAGTTGACAGATAAAGTAAAATCTTCCTGGAACTTTTCTCTATTTTTGAAGTAATCCAAAATGACAATAACACCAATTGGCGGCAATGCACAATTAATTATATTTAGCCATCCCACGAAATTCCAGTACAGCCAAATAGCCAGTGCAGTTCCAACAATGCCGGCAATCCATGTGGTATATTTCATCCTCACCTTAGAAATATTTGAGATTGCAAGTCCACCTGTATAAAGGGCGTTATTGTTGGTAGTCCAGATGTTGGCCCCCAGAACAATCAGTGCTGGAATGGCGAGTCCCTGTGCTATCATCACGTAAAAGATATCATCCTTACCTGTAAATGCACCTCCAACGGCTCCAAAACAGAACATCAAAGTGTTACCTAAAAAGAATGCAATTACAGTAGTCCAAACTGCAATTTTGCTGTTTTTTGCGAAACGAATAAAGTTTGGAGTAGCCGTACCACCGGAAATAAAAGAACCGATTACAAAACCGATACCGGTGAATAAGGTAATTCCTCCGGCAGACTGAGCAAATATGGTGTTTAATCCCCCACCATCGCTTACAGATGTTGTCATAGAATAAACACCTAACACCACAATAAGTGGAACTGAAATATAGCTGACAATTTCCAGCGCTTTCATACCGGTAGCCGCTGTTGCAGTCATCAAAAGACCTGCCACAATAGTCAGCAGCCATGGATTTACACCCATAAGCTCTGCCGCCGGGATGGAAAACATAGCAACACCCACTCCGAACCATCCAATCTGAGTAAATCCCAGAATAAGGCTAGATAAATAAGAACCCTTTGTACCGAAGGTGCGACGGCAAAGCAGGTCCATAGTCATGCCGGTTTCGGAACCTATATAGGCAAGAATTCCACAGTAGGCAGAAAGAATCAGTCCGCCGATAATACATGCCCATATGAATCCTGACAAGTCTAGCCCATTACCCAGTTTTGCGCCGACGCTCATGCTGGCTGAAAAAAATGTGAATCCCAGCATAACGAAAAACATATTTAGGAAGCCTTTTCTGGCAGATGCAGGTACGGCCTCCAGTGAATAATCCGCATCTACTGTTTGTTTGTGTTTATTGCTTTCTGACATGTTAATTTCTCCTATTAATCTATTCTTTCAAAAACATATTCTGTATCAGATGATAAATCTTCTCTAAATACGTATCCAAGCCTGTCAAACTTCTGTATCTCCACAGGATCTTCAATATTGTTTTCCGCCATGAATCTTACCATCTCACCTCTTGCCATCTTTGCATAGGTTCCTTTTGTTACTAATTTATCCCCTGACTTTTCGCAAAATGTAATGGTTATATACCTGTCGTCAGGTGCAAGATATTTTTCGATGCATTTTGAATATTCCTTGGAAGCAAGATTTATTATTATACCGCTTTCATCTCTTACAGCCTCATACAAGTCTCTTCCCCAGAAATCATAAAGGTTAGTATATCCGTTGATGCTGGCTTTTGCCTGCATTTCTAATCTGTAAGGCATAACACCGTCCATTGCTTTAAGAACACCATAAAAGGCCGACAGAATTCTAAGGTGCTCCTGAACATAGTCAAAATGTCCGTATTCAAAGACCGCCGGTGCCATATACTGATATGCAATGCCTTCGTATGCAAGAACAGCTGGAGTAAGACGATTATTTAAGTCCATATCTTCAAGGCGATTGAAGTTATGCTCTGCTATTTTGTCATTACATGCCCAAAGCTTCTTTAATTCGTCATATGTCTGGCTCTTGAGCCAAGATAATATTATCCCTGTCTTGTCCAGATAAACAGGTAGCCCTATAGGCTTTAGAGTGTCTGTATTGACATTCATTTTTTTTGCTGGTGAAAGAATAATCTTCATCTTTATTTAACTTTCTCTTCCCATTCCGCTTCCTTGAAGCCCACAAGCACTGTATCGCCTTTTATGACTATAGGACGTTTTACGAGCATTCCATTGCCGGCAAGAAGTTCAAGCTGTTCTTCCTCTGACATTGCCGGAAGCTTATCCTTAAGCTGCATTTCTTTATATAACATTCCACTGGTGTTGAAAAACTTCTTTAGGGGCAGTCCGCTCTTGTCATACCATTCCTTTAATTCTTCATAGGCTGGATTATCTTCTGCAATATGGCGCTGAGTATATTCAATATTATGCTCATCCAGCCACTTCATTGCTTTCTGGCATGTTGAGCATTTTGGGTAACATAAAAATAACATTTGATTTCACCGTCCTTTTGAGTAAAAAATATATTGTTTTTAACATTATGTTTCCTATCTAATGCCAATCTGGCAGCTTGACATTACAGCAAGAGCTGCTTCGTGTTTTGATAATGTTACTCCTGCACAACAAGAAGAATCGACAAATATTGGTACTTTAGGCAAAGCAGCCTTTAGCAGAAGTGCATTTGACACTACGCATATGTCCGTGCAAAGGCCTATAATTTCAATATATTTTACAAGAAGTTCTCCCTTAGTTTTGGAATATAATTTCTGTACAATCTTATTAAAATTAATAATCTCGTTAACTGACTTATAAATATACTAATCCATACTCCCCAAAGACCCATATCCATCATAAAAATAAGAAGGAATAAAAATATAGGTTGTACTATAGTGACACTAATAACACCTGCAAAGAGAGTCTGTTTAGTGCATTTCATGCTTTTAAGTACACCGTTAAAAATAATCTGTGATATCTGGATAGGTCCAATTACAGCAATGATAAAACATACTATAATTCCTTTGCTGACAAATAGTGGGTCAGTAGAGAAAAAGCTGTAATACATACGCCCGAATACGGCGAAAATAAAGCCTAAGGCAGCAGCACATTCAAACCCGCACTTTTGGATAGCTACAGTAAACCCCGTAACCTTATCTATGCGCTGTTCTCCAATGGATCTTCCCACTAGTGCCACAGATGCAGACTGGAGACCGTCGCCAAAAGCAAAGGATATATTCATAAGTGTCATGCCTATCGAATAAATGGACATATCAAAAGAACCGATTCTGGCTGTAATAATGCTGCAAACCAAAATGCCCACACGTGTCATAAGGTTTTCAATACAAATGTTTTTCCACATGTCAAAAAACTCAATGCATGCTTTTTTTGATACCCCTATACGTTCCCTAATTATGTACTTCGCGTTGACGAAATACTCCTCGTCACAGAACTTAACAAGGCTTACTGCCAGTGCCACAATTGTACCTATAACAGTTGCGATGGCAGCGCCCTTTATTTCAAGTCTAGGGAACCCCATGTGACCGTTAATAAGCAGATAGTTAAAGCATATATTAATAACACTTGATATTATATTAGTCTGCATTGTTATTTTAGTGTATCCACAGCCTCTAAGAGCAGAGTTTATTAACATGAAAAGGATGTTAAAAATCATTCCACCCATTACTATTCTATAATACATTACGGACAGATCCATGGTATCTTCTTGTCCACTGCATATTTCCATTATGGGCCGGGCAAATATAACACAGATCATGCTTATTACTATGCATGCTGCTGTAGCTATGATGATAGCAGCAGCCAGATGTTCATTTGCCCTTCTTTTGTCCTTCTGACCAAAGCAACGTGCAACTAATGCGGAAATTGTAACATTTATTGCAAAAAATATACTAAAAATAAACAGTCTTGGCTGATTGGTTACAGATACTGCAGAAATTGCTGTAATCCCTAAAGAAGACACCATTTTTGTATCGATAATGCTGGTAAAAGTGGTAAAGAGACCTTCTATAATAGCAGGAACACCTATTTTCCATGCCTCTTTTTTTATTTCCATACTATTTGTATTTGTTTCTGTTTTATTTTTCATCTTTTTATTCTGTCCTTGTTTGATATATATCCCGTAACATTTCTAAAGTCAGGATCAGACTTCGGTCCATGATTGTAGATGTAATTCTTAAACTCTTCCTGAGTTATTTTCAGTTGATTGAATTCTTTCTCGTCTATATTATCGAGAACCTTCTGATAGCAGTCTATAAATTCTCCAATCATGGTCCCTACTTCGTTCCATATCTTAGATTCACACTTTGGTGTATCTTCTTTATCTGTCTTTTCACCAAGAGCGTGATTTATAGTATTTCTAACATTGCAAAGTCGATAATACTTATCCATTATCATAGTAAGCAATTCTTTATCCTTTATTATAGATTTTGCAGGAAGAAGACCATTGTCATCACTGCCTCCAAACACCTGCTCAACTCTCAATCTTGTGTATTCAGCAGTTTTATCCATACTTCTATCTCTGTAGTTAACGCCGAATCTTCCGTATGTTTTTATAAAATAATGCTCAAGATCACGGAATATGTATCTATCTTTTTGTAGGCAATCCCAGTAATGAAAGTTTATTGCTTTAAGATACGCTAGCTTTTCCTCTTCATTTGAAGCAGGATATAGTATGCCGCGCTCCACCATTTCTTTTGGCATTCTTGACTCTATAATAGTAATAACTTGCTGGTAAAATTTCTTTCTGTATGCCCATTTAATTAACTCGAATGAATCAATCTCATCATCTGAATTTGTAATCAAAGAGCCATAATCCTTAATAATTCCATCTTTTAATGTCAAAATTAGAGCTTCGCCTTCATCATCAGATTCAGGCAGGGTTTCATTGCTGTTAAAAAGTTTTCTGAGTCCGTAAATTCCCTTTTCAAGCTCATCAACAGCACACAAAGATATCCCTGCATCAACATAGCTCATCGCAAGGAAAAGGCTGTCAATATATTCATTTTTTTTGTCTTGATTATGCTTTTTTGATTCAGACCAGTATTCTCTCAAAATGTCTGTTTTGCCGTTCTGAATAAACGATTTTATTCCAGCCATGAGTTTTTGCACCTTATAACGGTCTGAAGACATTCTTATTTCATATAAATATCCGGAAAGTGCTATACTTTCATCGATAATATCCTTAATTCTTATTACACTGTTTGGATCTTCATGAAGTGCATAAAGAGCATTCATGCACACAAAAGAATCTTCAAGGAAAAATCCATGGAGATCAACATAAAGCTCAATCTCTGTCTCTGTATCAGTTTCAGTTAGCAGTTCCTCGATTAGATTGTTAAATCTGTTTAATGCCTTACGGTTTTTTTCGTCAGTTATTGGCACAAATGAGATTGGAATTGCAGAATTATCTGTCTTTGCTGAAATTTTGAATTTTTTATCAAGCACGGAGTACAGGTATCTTTTGGTCCAGTTCACTTCCTCATTAGGAAGTGTTTTAGCCATTTCCATTACCTGACTTCTTATCTCTTCATTTGTTGCAAAGATAAAAAAAGCCTTGGAAAGATCCTCCCCAAATAAACTCTTCAGCTGGTGTGCAATCTCTATCTGACGATTGTTGTCAACCTTACCTATAAGATCCGCTGTATCAATATCTATTCCTTCAACGAACTGCGTTAAACGGTACCTTAAGAAATCAAAATCAGAAAAGCCATCTGTGTCGGAAATAAAAAGCTCTATTCCCTCGTTTAGTCTCATTTTTTTGTATGGAACACTTAATCGCTTTACGTCTTTTGCTACCAGACACTGATTACTGGTACCTATAGCTATTATTTCATCAATTTCAACACTGGAGAGAATCTTTTTAACCTCTCCTTCACCGTATACCAGTCCATCACAGAATTTAAGATTTCCGTAATCATCACTCATAAAGTACTGGTTTTCAGAACGATTTCCGTAATCTCTTATTCCGCATATAAGCACTCTCTTTTTTTTCATGTTTTGATCCTCAATTTTTAAATGTTTTAATGTTTACCCATCATTTTAGATGTCAAATATAAATTATCTTGACAACAGGCATATACATTCTATATGCTTCGTAAACGGGAAGTTATCAAATGGCTTCAAATACTTGCATTTGTAGCCGTAGTATTCCATATATTTAAGGTTGTCTGCAAGAGTCTTTGGGTTGCATGACACATATACAATCTGTTTAACTCCGTACTCCAATATCTTATCCAAAGCCTTTGGCTGAATACCTACTCTTGGCGGGTCCACAACAATAACATCCGGCTTCTTTTCCACTGTCTTTAGGACTTCGAACACATCACCTGCCAGGAAATCGCAGTTTTCAAGTCCGTTGAGCTTAGAGTTTTCCTTAGCAGCTTCAACGGCCTCCGCAACCAGCTCAATGCCAAGAACATCTTTAGCCTTTAGCGCCATAATCTGGCTTATTGTGCCTGTTCCACAAAACAAGTCGAATACCGATTTTCCATCCAAATCATCGATTAGGTCGATGGCTTCAGTATATAGACGTTCTACTGCTTCTACATTAGTCTGGAAGAAGGAAAAAGCACTTACCTTAAAGTCAAGTCCAAGGAGCTTCTCCATGTAGTAGTCTCTGCCCCAGAGAGTCTTAAGGCTGTCGCAAACTACTGCATCTGCTAGCTGATCGTTGAATGTTCTAAGAACTCCCACCAGCTTATTGTTCAAATCTAGTGCCTGCAACCCCCTTACGAAAGCTTCCTCATCAAAGCCATCTTCGGATGTTGTTACAATATTTACAAGAAGTTCTTCAGTTCTCATACCCTTTCTGACAATCAGGTTTCTCATGAGTCCCTTGTGGATTCTCTTATGATAGAATTTATATCCTCTTTCATTGGCAAAATCCAGTGTAAAGCGCAGAATTTTATTAAAATCATCATCTACCAGCTGACATTGGTCCACTGTAATGATTGACATAAAGTTGCCTTTTTTGTGCATGCCCAGTGTCATTTCACCATCTTTAACCAGATCTCCAAAGGTGTATTCCATCTTGTTTCTGTATCCATATTGGGACGGGCATCCTTCGATTTTATCTACAAATTCGGGATGAACGTCCTTCTTTTCAAGAAGGGCAAGCACTTCATTTTCCTTAATTTTTAGCTGTTCTTCGTAAGCATGCTGCTGGTATATACAACCTCCGCAGAATTCGTCATGTTTACAAATATTCATTACGGTAAACTCTCCTTTATTTATCTAATAAACCTTAAATACGCTTTAAAATCTGCCGTATTTATCGTAAAATTCTTTCTTGTACTCTAAGAATCTGTCTTCTTCAATTGCTTTTCTTATGTTTTCCATCATCTTCACTAAGAAGTGAAGGTTGTGATTTGAAAGAAGCATGGAAGAAAGCATCTCGCCCGATTTAAACAGATGTCTCAGATATGCCTTCGAATAGTTTCTGCATGTGTAGCAATCACATTCTGGGTCTAATGGTTCCCAGTCCCTTTCATATTTGGCATTCTTAATGTTTACTCTGCCTCTTGAAGTTGTAGCAAGGCCATGTCTTGCAATTCTTGTAGGGAGAACGCAGTCAAACATGTCGATTCCCCTTTCAACACCTTCAAACAAGTAGTCAGGACTTCCAACACCCATCAGATATCTAGGCTTGTTTTCAGGCAGATAATCAACACAATCATCAAGAATGTCAATCATGAGTTCCTTTGGTTCTCCAACGGAAAGACCTCCAATGGAATAACCGGGCAGATCCAGTTCAACTATTTCTTCTGCACTCTGCTTACGAAGGTCTTTGTACATTCCTCCCTGCATAATGCCAAATAATGACTGTCTTTCCCAGTCCTGATGATAGTCTTTACATCTCTTTAGCCAGCGTGTGGTTCTTTCGAGAGAGTCCTTAACATATCTTCTGTCAGCAGGATATGGTGCACATTCGTCAAATGCCATCATAATGTCAGAGCCAAGAGCATTCTGAATCTCTATGGATTTTTCAGGTGTAATCATATGAGGTGAGCCATCGATATGGGATCTGAATTTTACACCCTCTTCAGTAATCTTTCTTAGAGCTCCTAGTGAGAATACCTGGAATCCACCGCTATCTGTCAAAATAGCTCTGTCCCAGTTCATAAACTTGTGAAGTCCGCCTGCTTCCTTAACAATTTCATGACCGGGTCTTAAGTAAAGGTGATATGTGTTTGACAGTATGATTTCTGCCCCCATCTCCTTAACTTCTTCCGGTCTCATAGCTTTTACTGTAGCCTGAGTACCAACAGGCATGAAAACCGGTGTCTGTATATCTCCATGAGGAGTATGAATTACACCTCTTCGCGCCTTTGTTTTTGAATCTTTTTTTATCAGTTCATATGTTACAGCGTGTTTCATAAACTTCCTTTCATTTTTAACTTATTCGATTTCAGGTCCCGCTACTTGATTTAAGAGACCTGTTTCTGTGTCTATAACAAAGCCATAGACTGAAACTTTTTTCGGAATGAGAGGATGATGCACAAGAAGCTCAACACTTTCCTTAACTGCAGTCTCAACACAGTCAAAGCCGCCCATCCACTGGTCGAAATCTATTCCATAATACCTCATATTATGGAAAACCTCTTCATCTATTCCCTCTTTTATCATCTCTTTAGTTATCTCGGATACTTCCATGTGCTGAACGCCGCAGTCTGTATGTCCGATTATCATTATATCTGTTACGCCAAGCTCATAGATTGCAATTAACAAGCTTCTGACAACGGAGCCAAATGGGTGGACAATCATTCCACCAGCATCCTTTATTATTTTGGCATCTCCGTTTTTTATTCCAAGAGCTGCAGGGAGCATCTGAGTTAATCTTGTATCCATGCATGTTACTATGGCAAGATTTCTGTCAGGATATTTGCTTGTTGCAAATTCTGCTGCTTTTCCTTCCTTTACAAACTCTCGATTATGTTCTAAAATCTCATGAATCATTATGGTTTACCCCCTAACTTCATTTTAATCTCGGGTTTAATGTATTATTTAATGAGCATTGCATCACCATAGCTGAAAAATCTGTACTTTTCTTCTACAGCGACATTATATGCCTTTAAGATTTCCTCTCTATCATATAATGCTGAAATAAGCATCAATAGTGTAGATTTAGGCAGATGGAAATTGGTAATCAGATTATCCACCAGCTTAAACTTGTATCCAGGGTAAATAAATATTCCTGTGCTTGCGCTTCCTGCCTTCAGATAATATCTTCCCTTTTCTTCATCAAAAACTGCGGCACTTTCAAGAGTTCTTGAAGAAGTGGTGCCAACGGAAATAATTCTTCCCCCGGCCTCAATGGTCTCATTTACAGTTTTTGCGGCCTCTTCGCTCACTTCATATTCTTCAAAGTGCATGTGGTGGTCTTCAATGTTTTCAACCTTTACAGGTCTAAAAGTTCCGATACCTACGTGAAGTGTTACCTTTGCAGTCTTGACTCCTTTTTCCCTTACCTTTTCCAGAAGTTCTTCAGTGAAATGAAGCCCTGCTGTAGGAGCAGCTACCGAACCTTCATGATCAGCATACACTGTCTGATACATATCGTTGTCCTCATTATCGCTTGCCCTTTCAATATATGGCGGAAGTGGCATGTGACCTATTTCCTCTAGTCTTTCAAGGAAAATTCCATCATAAAAGAATTCCACATGTCTCGTTCCATCTTCACCATAATCTCTTATTACTGCCCTAAAGCTGCCGTCCTCTGTAAAAGAAACAGAATCTCCTACTTTCAGACGCTTGCCCGGTCTGACCATAGACTCCCAAACATCACCTTCTAAGCGCTTGATAAGCAGAAACTCAACCTTGGCTCCTGTTCCTTCCTTAACACCGAAAATTCTTGCAGGAATAACCTTGGAATCATTCATAACAAGGCAATCTCCCGGTTTTAGATAGTCGAGTACATCGTAAAAATGCTTGTGCTCGATGGTGTTGTTTTCTCTGTCAAGAACCATCAGCCTGCACTGATCCCTTTCTTCCATGGGTCTTTGAGCTATGAGTTCTTTTGGTAATTCGTAATCAAAATCGTTAATATGCATAAACTATATATTTCTCCAAAAATAATTTAAAATATTTATTCTTCTTCAGGTACAGGCAGTCCAAGATGCTTATACGCAAGAGGTGTAACCATTCTTCCCTTCTGCGTCCTGCTTAAGAAGCCTATCTGAAGAAGATATGGCTCATAAGCATCTTCAATTGTTACCCTTTCTTCACCAATTGAAGCAGCTATTGTATCGATTCCAACGGGTCCACCATTAAAACGCTCAATCAATGCAGATATTATTTCTCTGTCCAAACGTTCCAATCCCATCTGGTCTATTCCAAGGGCGTTTAACGCTTCTTCCGTTATTTCCCTGGTAATAAATCCTTCGCCTTTAACCTGCGAGAAGTCCCTTACTCTTTTTAAGATTCTGTTTGCAATTCTTGGTGTACCACGAGAGCGTTTGGCCATTTCCAATACAGCATCATCGTCTGCGCCAATTTCAAGAATTTCTGCAGATCTCTTGATAATTTGTGTAAGTTCTTCAAGAGTGTACATTTCAAATTTACTTAAAACACCGAATCTGTCTCTCAGAGGAGCGGAAAGGCTTCCTGCTCTTGTGGTAGCTCCAATGAGAGTGAACTTTGATAAGTCAAGCCTTATAGATCTGGCAGATGGACCTTTGCCGATGATGATATCAATTGCGTAGTCTTCCATTGCTGAATAAAGAACTTCCTCAACGGAGCGATTCAATCTATGTATTTCATCTATAAAGAGTACATCGTTTTCATTAAGGTTTGTAAGTATTGCTGCCAGATCTCCTGCTCTTCCAATTGCAGGTCCCGATGTGATTTTAATATCTACTCCAAGTTCATTTGCAATTATCCCTGCAAGAGTTGTCTTACCTAATCCCGGAGGCCCATAGAAAAGCACATGATCAAGAGGTTCTCCTCTCAGCTTCGCAGCTTCAATGAATACTTTTAAATTTTCTTTTGCATTTTGCTGACCTATATAATCATCTAGCCTCTGAGGTCTTAGGTTTGTTTCCTGTCTCAGCTCTCCCGGACTGATATTTGCGGATGTTATTCTTTCATTTTCCATAAGTTTTATCCTTCTTCCGTAGCATCAAAAATTATATGAATAAAAATTATCAGAAGAGATTTTTTAATCCTTTTTTGATATATTCTTCACTGGTTAAGCCTTCATCATTTATTGAAGAAATGGCGCTGAAGGCCTCTGCCTTTGTATATCCCAGTGCAATAAGTGCGTTTATTGCCTCGCTTCTGCTGTCAGATGATGCAACATTTCCACTTGGAATATATACAGAAGGTACATTTAAGTCTGCCTTTCCTATCTTATCCTTTAGCTCAAGAATAATTCTCTCTGCAGTCTTCTTGCCGATTCCGTTTGCTTTTGAAATTTCTTTTGCATCTTCGAAGGCAATGGCTCTTTTTAGTTCTTCACTGGACAATGTTCCTACAATCGCCATTGCACCCTTTGCGCCAACGCCGCTTACAGTTATCAGAAGTTCAAAGATTTCGAGACTTTCCCTGTTATGAAATCCATATAGTTTCATATCATCTTCCTTGACAATCATGGAGGTGTAAACCATTATATTGTCACCTTCACTATATTTATATATAGGTGAATTCATAGGCAGAAAAACCTCCATGCCTATACCGGAACTGGTTTCAATCACAATTCCTCCGTTTACATTCATGCTGTAAATGCCTTTAATATACCTTATCATTTTATTTACCTGCCTTTAAGATGTCTCTTCTACCATGTGAATGTGCATGGCATATTGCTGCAGCCAGTGCATCGGCCGTATCATCAGGTTTTGGAACACTTTTAAGATTAAGCATGGTTTTGACCATGTATTGTACCTGCTTCTTGTCTGCTCGTCCATATCCCACAAGAGCCTGCTTTATCTGAAGCGGTGTATATTCGGCAATGTTCAGATTGCCATTGGCACACGCCAAAACAGCAACGCCCCTTGCTTCACCAACTAAAATGGCTGTTTTAGCATTGCTGTTAAAAAAAAGCTGCTCTATGGAAGCATCTTCTGGTTTATATTTATTAATTATATCGGTCAGTCCGTTATATAGAGCCTGCAAACGAGCCGGCATTTCCATTGATGTATCAGTTAAAACCGCTCCGTAGTCCACTACACTAAAGCGGTTTCCGATTACATCGATTATTCCCCATCCTAGAATTGCATAACCCGGGTCAATGCCCAAAATCCGCATTTTTCAACCTCTTTTCGCTTTTTTATCTGTGAAATTATATCATACAAACATTCGTTTGTCTACTTGCAAAGAAAAACTCTGTATGATAGAATTTCATTAGTAATAATTTACAAAGGAGATTCTAAATGCGTTATTCAAGACAAAATAAGATTCTTGAGATTATTAGTTCTCATGAAGTAGATACTCAAGAAAACTTGGCTGCTCTTCTTAAAGAAAGTGGATACAATGTAACACAAGCCACAGTTTCAAGAGATATTAAAGAGTTACAGCTTGTTAAGGTATTATCTTCCACAGGTAAGTACAAATATGCATCTAATCAATCCAAAGATGTTCCTGCATCAGATAGATTCTCTAAAATTTTCCGCGAAACAATTACCTCAATTGATTCATCGGGTAATATTATTGTTGTAAAAACCCTTTCCGGCTGTGCAGCAGCTGCAGGTGAAGCCATCGACAATTGTGGTATTTCTCATATTATCGGCAGCATTGCGGGAGACAATACCCTATTCCTTCTGGCCGATTCCGAGGACAGTGTGGAGCTTATTAAAGACAAATTTAAAGAAATGCTATACACGAGGGTAAAAAATGATTAACCACATCAGCATTAAAAATTTTGCAATCATAGAAAATTCAGAAATTGACTTTCATGAAGGTCTGAACATTATTACCGGTGAAACCGGTTCCGGCAAATCAATAGTAATCGAAGCAATCAGCCTGGCTCTCGGCAGCCGTGCTGATTCTTCTTATGTGCGCACCGGAACTGATAAAGCCATCATTCAGCTTGTTGCAGAATTAAAGGGCGAAGACGTTGTAATTACCAGAGAGATTTCCGCTACCGGCAAGAATCTCTGTCGATTAAATGGCGAAATCGTTACTTTGGCACAAATCAATCAGGTTGCATCAAAGCTGGCAGATATTCATGGTCAATACGATAACCAGTCTCTATTAAATCCCGAATACCATATTCAGCTCTTAGATTCATATAAGGGTGAAAAAATCAATCCTCTAAGAGATAAAGTTTCTTCCCTTTATCATGACTTTACCAGATGTAAATCTTCCCTCTCAAAGCTTCTATCTTCAGAAAAGGAGAACGCCAGAAAACTTGATTTTCTCAAATTTGAGTCAGATGAAATTGAAAAAGCCTGCCTCTCTGTCGGTGAGGATGCAGTTTTAGAAGAGAAGGTTCTTGTTCTGCAAAACAGCGAGAAAATTTATGATAATCTGAGTAAATCTTTTGCCGCTTTAAGCGAAGAATCCCCTTCCATACTGGATGGATTGAACTTTGCCCTAAAAAGTATTGAGGAAATAAGCAGTTTTTCAAAAGACATCACCGATTTGTCATCAGAGTTCAATGACGCATATTACAAGATAGAAGATATTTCAAGGACCATTCGAACTTTGAGAGATTCTACAGTTTTCTCACCTTCTGAGCTTGATGAAGCATTGGCAAGGCTTGATTTAATAGATAATTTAAAGAAAAAATACGGCGATTCAATTGAGGATATCCTCGATTATTATGAAAAGATACAAAACCAGCTTTCTCTCATTGAGAATTACGATGATGAGAAAATAAAACTAATGAGACAGCTTAAAGACCTTAAGCAAAAACTTGCCGAAGCATGCCATGATCTTACAAGTGCAAGATGTTCCAATGCTCTTGAACTTGAAAAAGCAATACAGAATGAGCTTCACGATTTAAATTTCAAGGATTCTGTTGTAAAGCTGGCTATAGAGCCATTGGATGAACCAACAGAAAACGGCGCAGACAACGTTGAAATACTCATAACCACAAACAAAGGCGAACCGCTAAAACCTCTATACAAAATTGTTTCCGGCGGTGAAATGTCGAGAATTATGCTTGCTTTTAAAAATATCATCAGCTCATATGATATGATTCCTACTTTGATATTCGACGAAATAGACAACGGAATCAGCGGAATTACAGCAAGCATTGTTGGTAAAAAACTTAAGGATATATCTTCATCAAGACAGATTCTGTGTATAACCCATCTTCCTCAGATTGCTGCATGTGGTAAACATAATTATCGCATCTATAAAGAATCTGATGATGAGAAGACATATACAACGGTGCAGGAACTTGATGATACCTCTACAGTTGATGAAATTGCAAGACTTCTCGGCGGTGCTGTTATCACAGAGTCCACATTGAGAAACGCACGCGAACTGATAGAAACAAGCAAATAAATTCAGTAAAAAAGGAAGGATAACGGCTATCCTTCCCTTTTCTTTTTGAAAATAGTTTTAAAATCAAGTTCCATAATGAATATGCTTGACATCATTAAAAATGCACCAAAGTATGCTTTTGCACTTAATCTTTCATTTGCAAAGATAAATGCAACAATTGCAGAGAAAACAGGTTCCAGGGAAAAAATAACACCCACGTGTGAAGCTGTTGTATCCTTCATTGCTATAGGTTGAATTATAAAGGCAAGTCCAGTGCAGAAAATTGATAAGAATATGGCACTGGCCCAGACCCCTGCCGTATTTGGAAGGGTTGGAGTTTCAAAAATAAACGCAAGCAAAAGATTCCAAGTACCAGTAACCCCAATCTGTAAGACTCCCAGCTGAAAAGCATCCACCTTTTCATTTCCTACTGCTTTTTCAGTGGAAATTAAAGTAATTGAATATGAAAAAGCGCATAGAAGGCATAGTAAATCACCTTTCAAATGTCCAACCCCTATAGAAAATCCATCTCCAAGGGTAAGCAATCCAATGCCCACAGTACACACAATAATTGCAATGCTAAGTCTCTTATCAGGTATTTTTCTTAAAAATAGCCATTCAATAATAGGCGTAAAAATTACTGTTAATGAACATAAGAATCCCGAATTGGAAATAGAAGTGTATTTGACTCCGAAGGTTGCTCCCAAGTAAACAAATACCATAAGGCTGCCGATTATGATACTGTACATCAATGTTGTTTTATTTACATTTATCAGCCTTTTCCATGAGACTATTCCTGCAATACAAAAGGCACCTAAAAACCTAAAGGAATTAAGCGTAAACGGATCCAGTTCATTAAGAGATATATCCATCAAAAGATATGATATTCCCCAAAAGAAGGTAATCAAAATCAATAAGCCGTCCGCCCTAAGCTGTTTGGACATATTCAAACAATCACATCCTTCCTATTAACAGTTCAAGAGCCAGATTCTGCTCCATCATTCCCATTTTTATACTTCTGTCTATTTCATATAGCTGTATCAGAATATCCTTAATCTTCTTCAAAGAATACTTATCAGAAAAAACCTTTGCTTTCTTAACTCTATATTGATTCATTTTCAGAACCTCAGCTATTTTTGTGCTATCTGAAATATCCTCTGATACTTCCTTAATTTCTAGTATTAACTCGAACTGGTTCACAAGAAGACCCAGCACGGAATAAAACTCTGTACCAGCACCAAGAATGTTGTTCAATATTCTGAGAGCTACATCTTTTCTATTGTTTGTTACTGCATCTAGAAAATCAAAAGCAAACTTGTCCAAATCCCCCTTTAAGGTTGCATCTATATCCTCTTCAGTTATCCTGCCGTTGTCACAATAAGCTATAAGTTTTTTTATATCATTGTCAAGATTGAAAATGCTATAATCTGTTTCTCTGTTAAAATAGCCTGTTTCATCAATCAGATACCTTAATGTACTTCTGTCTATCTCAATACCTGCCGATTTAAATCGCTTTTCAGCAAACCCGTTTAATTGTGGCCTGTCCAATCTTGAAAACTCATATGTCTTATGATTTTTTTTAAGAGCCTTAACAAGCGGTCCTGATTCGTCTGGTTCAGCACATGAAAAAATCAATATAGTCTGCGGATTTGGGTTTTCAAGATAAGCTACAACTTCTTCGATTTGGCTGTTTTCAAAACCCTTGCTATTTTTTTTAATCAAAGGTGGAAAATTCTTTGCCCAAACTATCCTATGTTCAGAAAAAATAGAAAAAGTATCGCAGATAGATAGCATTTCATCAACACTAACAGTTTCTCCTATCTTGACAAAATCCATATCCATCATTGATTTATCAATAAATTTGTCTGCAAGAGAATTACATGCCCACTGGATGAGATATTCTTCTTCGCCAAACATAAAAATCACATTTGGAAATTGCCCGTCTTTCAGGTCCTTATGAAAACGCTGAAATGCATGTTCAGTTTTTGTGTTTTTATAAGCCATAGGCCTGTACCTCTACGGATTCTGAATCATCGTGTAATATCTAATCTTCTCGTTTTTAAAAGAAAAACCAATAGCACCCTGACTATCGTTTCTCAAAGTAATTATACTACTTTTCGAAAGCTTTTCAAGAATTTTCGCCGACGGATGTCCGTAATTATTCTTACCCACTTGAATAACACAGAACCTGGGATCCACCGCTTTCAAAAAATTATCACAGGTGCTGGTGTGGCTTCCATGATGCCCTATTTTCAGTATATCTGCTTTTAATGCATCTGTGGCTTCATAGTATTTTACCATTGCTTCTTCACCCTTTGTATCAAGATCGCCTGTCACCATTATTTTTACCTCATTATATTTAATCATAAAAACACTACAGTTCTCATTTTCATCTTGTGTATCATCATTTTCAAGTGAAACAGGCCATAATGTTTCAATGGATATATTGGGGGCTTTATATCTACTACCCGTTGTCTGATTTACTTCTAATCTTTTTATTAACCCTTCTTCCTTAAGTTCCTCAAGTCCTTTATAGTGATCTGTATGCAAATGTGTAGCAAGAGCCAAATCGATATATTTTACCCCATTTTTTAAGAGATAAGGCTTCAAAGTATTTTTACCTATATTGTATGAAAGACTCCCTCCACCATCGATGAGAATATTAGTATCCCCATCTCTTATGTGAATACAATCCCCTTGTCCTACATCAACAAAGATAACATCACATCCTGAAATTGGGTTTCGTAAAAGGCTGTCAATGGTAAAGCTGAATAATAAAATGCCTGCAACAGTGACTAAAATCAGCTTATACTTGCGTCTAATTACAAGCAGGTAAAAATATTCCGAGGTAAAAAAGAACAAAATCAGGTAAAAACATATTATAAATGCAGTCTTACAGCTTACAACATCCACTGCATCCATCAATGTCATTTTTTCATTCACTTTAATTATGAAAAATACCATACTGTCTACTACATAGTCTAGAAAAACTATTTTTAGTCCTATTGATTCTAAAATAAATTGTAAAGCAGTAATCGGCATGAATATACCTATAAGGAACACTATCGGTATGTTTGCTAAAATGCTGTTTACAGTAAGCTTATTGAATACATACATTTGAAAAGGAATTGTTCCAAAGGCAACACATATCGGCATGGCCAGAAAATCAGGAATTTTGCCCGGTATTTTTGGCAGAATAAAGCAAATTGACAATACTGCTAAGAAAGACATCTGAAATCCCGTATTGAAGACACAATAAGGATTTTTAACTACAGATACAAAAGCCACAGCTGAAGCAGCGGTTATTAAATCATATCTCCGATCCGTATATAACGCAAACTCTTTTATCATTACCATTGCAACGGCTCTTGTTACAGATGGACTCCAACCGGCCATTATTCCTATAGACATAAATACTGAAGCTGTAATTATAAACCGCAAAGCAGTTTGTCTTTTGCCAAGCAGTTTTGTAATAAAGCCATAGAAAACGCCTATATGAAGTCCGCTTACAGCCAGGACATGTGCCGTTCCGTTATCTTTAAAACTTTCATAAATGTCCTCTTCCAAATATCCCGTTTCACCAAACAAAATGCCACTTACCAGTCCTCTGCTTTCTTCAGAAAGGCTTTCTATAAAAGTAAATTTGTACGTCATAAGCTTTTTTTGAAACAGCTCAAAAAAACCTGAAGTTCCAGATATTTCTTTAAAATCACTGCAGGAAGCTGTTCCATAAATGCCTAAACTTTTAAGATATTTTTCGTAATCGAAGCAACCGGGATTTCTCTCCCCCTTTGCTCTTTCAATTGTAGTGTTGAAACTGATTGTAGAATAAAAAAACTCATAAGGTCTTTCTATCTCTTCATAAACATTTAGTATTATACGCTGACCATCATCAAGCAAAACAACATAGCGGATGTAATCATCTTTATTAGAAAACCCGACAACTTTGCCATAATAAGTATATTTGACATTATATCTAAGATTGTTATTTCTATAGGAAATATCAATATTAAAGCA
This sequence comes from Bacillota bacterium, assembly GCA_029218545.1. Classification (GTDB taxonomy): domain Bacteria; phylum Bacillota; class Clostridia; order Peptostreptococcales; family Anaerovoracaceae; genus Fimisoma. The sequence goes on from JAQXRN010000084.1 coordinate 20,251, forward strand.
GTCCAAGACTATTATTATTGCTATGCAAAATACAACTATTAAAAAAAGCTTGCGCCTCATTTTAACCTTTCCCACAACAAGCCTTTTTACATTATATTCCATTTATCATTTTTCTGCAACTTATTTCAAAAAATGCTAGCATCAACAAAAGGCCTTGTCAAATATATCCCTTAAAACTGTTGTTTTTGCTTAACTTTATTTTATTTCTATGGTATAATGAGAACGATAATGTCAGAAAGTAGGTGAAATCTTGAGTAACACTAACAATCAAAATAATGATATTAATAAGAACGTTAATGATGGAACAATCCATAGATCGAGAAGAAATAAAAAGAAATCAAGAAAGAATTCAAAAAAAGATCATAAACTGAATCTTAAAATCGGAAAAGGCGAAAAAGCCATCGATTTTTCATCAATCGATAAGAAGAAAGTATTAAAAATTGCGATTATTGCCTTTTTGACCATATGTTTAATCGGAATTGTTTATGTGGCGGCTGTTATTATTTCCGCTCCTGACATAGAAACTGATGATATCTACAGCCTTCTATCACAGAGTTCTGTTCTATACGACGATAAAGGCGAAGTTATGGATACGGTTTTCGGCAATGAAAATCGAACCCTCGCGGAAATAGATAAAATTCCGGAGCATACACGATATGCATTTATTGCTCTGGAAGATAAGACATTTGAGAAGCATCATGGGTTCAATATTATTAGAATCTTTGGTGCCATTAAAGATGCTGTGTTTAATGGCGGGCACATAAGTGGTACAAGTACCATTACTCAGCAGCTTTCAAGAAACCTCTATCTGTCTGACGAAATGTTTGATAGAAATCTCAGCAGAAAAGTCAGAGAAGCCTATTATGCTGTAATTCTTGAAAAAGAACTTACCAAGGATGAGATTCTTGAAGCATATCTGAATACTATTAATTTCGGATGCGGCAATGGTATCCAGACTGCCGCTCAGGCTTATTATTCAAAGGATGTTGAGGAGCTTACAATAGCAGAGTCTGCTGCTTTGGCTGCCCTTCCTCAGGCTCCTACTTCATTTGCCCTTGTCGTTGCAGTAGATGCTAGCGAAATAAATGATAATACAAACAATCTTATCCTGAAGAACGGCGATGTTGCATATGTATGGAATGACAAATGCAAGGACAGAATGATGACATGCCTTTACCTAATGCATGACCAGGGATATATTACAGACGAAGAATACGAAGAAGCTAAAAAGGTTGAAATAAAGGATATTGTAAATCCTAACCTCGATGCTCTTAACTCTTTATCCAATTATTATGCTGACTATGCAATTCAGACTGTAATAAAAGACCTTCAGGAAGAAGCTGGATATTCATCCCAGGAAGCTTACGACCTTGTATATAACGGCGGTGTTAAGATTTACACAACAATGGATTCTCAGGCACAGGCTGTAATTGACAGGGAATTCAGCATAGATTCTAACTTTCCTGTTGCGACAAACTATAAAAAGGATAATGCCGGCAATATATTAGATAAAAATGGCAGCATTCTTTTATATGCTTTTTCCAACTTCATCAATGGTGATGGAAACTTTGTATTAAAAGAAGATGAATTTAAAAAGAATAAAGATGGTTCACTTACATTAATTGCAGGAAAACGCTTGAACTTCTACAATACAACTGTTCAAGGTCAGACAGATTACAGTGTTGAATTCAAGAATATGTATGTATATGAGAACAACACTCTTTATGCAATCAATGGCGGTTATATTAATATTCCTCAGAAATACAAGTCCAAGGACTCAGATGGAAATGTTATATTATCAGCTGATTTCTTTACAGATTATCCTACTTTCTTCACTGAAGATGGTAATACACTTGTAACAAATCAGTTTACCTTGAACCCTAGAACTGTACAGCCTCAGGCTGCCATGACAATCATTGATAATAAGACAGGTCAGATTAAAGCCATGACCGGAGGTAGAAAGACTTCAGGCAGACAGCTGTTTAATCGAGCTGTTACACCTCAGCAGCCTGGTTCATCTCTAAAGCCTCTCGCAGTATATTCAGCAGCTCTGCAGAAGAGTTTTGAGCTTGAAAAAGATGGCAAATCATTTGATTTTGTTGACAACGGCTTTGATAAACAAGGTGCTAACGGCTGGGGTACTTATTTAACTACAGCCTCAATTGTAGATGACGAGCCTTTGACAGTAGAAGGACGCGTATGGCCAAAGAACTCATACGGCGGCTATCGTGGACTGTATACATTCAGAACTGCCCTTCAGCAGTCAGTAAACGTATGTGCAGTAAAAATTCTATCTCAGGTAGGAGTTGACTACTCCGCTAAATTAGTTGAAAAATTCGGTATTACTTCCCTTAAGGACAGTGACCATAACCTTGCAGCACTTGGCATGGGTGGTATGACAGATGGTGCGAGCACCCTTGAAATGGCTTCTGCATACACTACATTCGTCAATGATGGTGTAAAAAAGGATTACAGCATTTATACCAAGGTTACTACAAGAAACGGAAGCACAATTCTTGAACCTAAGGTTGAGGAAACAGAAGTACTCGATGCCGGTGTGGCATGGATAATGAGAGATGTCCTAAAGACAGTTGTTTCTGAAGGTATAGGTAGCCCTGCTGCTATTTCAGGTGTATCAGTAGGTGGTAAAACAGGTACAACAGATGATAAATACGATATCTGGTTCTGTGGCTTTACACCTAACTACAGTGCAGCTTTATGGATTGGTAATGACGTTAATATCGCAATGTCCTCATATTCTAACATGGCAGCAAGCCTGTGGGGAAAGATTATGGGTCAGGTAAGTGCATCCTACGGTGGTTCATATTCAGCGGCTCCATCAAATGTTGTGGAAGCAACTATTGATACAAAGAGCGGATTGCTTGCAACAAGTGCAAGCGGAAGCCATACAAGAACTGAATACTTTACTTCTGGCACAATTCCTACTGAATCGGATGCTACACATGTCACTGCAGATATCTGCACTTCAAGCGGATACCTTGCTACACCGTCTTGCCCATCAGTAGAAACAAAATCAGGTATTTCAAGACCATATATTCCTAATGAAAAGGTTGGAGATATCAAGTCAGAGTTACCACATTACTACTGTAATGAACATAACCCAAGTCCTGATTCATACCCTACCGAACCCGGAAAGACTGTAACAATTGTAACAGCCCCTGTCGCACCACCATCAGATTCTTCTGACGATGACAATTCTGATGATGATATTGACGAGCAAAGTAAAGAATAAATAATATACAATAATAGCAAATGGCGAGGAATAAATCCTCGCCATTTGTGTCTTATTACTTCTTATAAATATTTTGATTATTCTAAAGGTTCTTAAACTCCCTTGTACGGTTTACAATGTCATCTGCACCAAACACA
>JAQXRN010000085.1 GCA_029218545.1 Bacillota bacterium
CCCAGACATTAACCAAGCCTTCCTATAATGTCAATAAACAGGGACAGGATCTTGCAATAAAGTTCACTGAATCATATAAAAAATTCAAAACAACAGATTTACCTGTTGAAGGTATTCCGGAATACTCCATGTGTTCCCTTGTTAGTCAGAAATATCCTGAACTGCCTCTAATAGCTGCTTATGTTACAAATAAGACAGCTGACAACTTTGCAGGCGGTCTCATAGTTCATTTAGGATATGAAGAATAAAAGTAATGCAAAGCATAAAAAGGGTATCTGCAGAAGTTTGTGGTTTCTATGCAGAGACTTGTGGGCAGTCGTTGATGGCTGATTAAAAAACCATGTAGAAGATTGTGGTCTAAGATTGATGACTAATTCTTCAAAAAAGATTAAAACAGGTGATTGAGATTGCATGGAAGATGCAGTTTTCGGTCACCTGTTTCAGTTTTGCGAGAACCTTTAAATATCTTGTATAGCTCTATTTTACATATTGTCTGTGATTACGTTTAATGCGTCTTTTTGTTGCTGTAATTATCTTTCCCTTGGGCTTTCGTTTGAGTGTTAAAGACTTGCTAACAGTCCTTGAATTGCCTCTGAACAACTCTATTTGTTTTAATGTCTTTGGGACAGCCAGAACTGCGGCATTGGCTCTTTGAGAAAAGAGAAAGCGATTTCGGATATTGTTGAAATTCTGATATCCACGAGCATTTCTTTTCATATCCTTAATAATCCTATTTACAGCTTCAATTGGGCCGTTTGAGAGCCTGCTTGTGAAGCTTCTTCCTGTTTCTACATTTAAGCGTTCTACCATGATAAATGAGTTTATTATTGGGTCAAAGAATTCGGTTAATGTAGCAGCTAATTCTTCAAACTCTACAAATCCAGAATTTCTGTACTCTGAAATGAGTAACCTGAGAGGAGCAACAGCAGCTTTAGGATTACCAGCGTATTTATCGTTAAACCTGATATATTTATCTTTAAGCCTTTGCATCTCTTTGAAATTAGGATCTATAGCATACAAAGCATTCTGATAATCAGTCAAAGACATTTCTTTTCGTAACTTTGTGTCATATTTCCAACCAAAGCTTTTAAGATTCTTCTCACTCTTTAGAATCGTCCAGCGGTAATGCTTTAGAAGATAGTACTCTCTTGATGGTGTAAAGTCTATTCTACGTCCAAGTTCTTGTTCTAACCTCTCATGATTTTCTCTGTCTCTAGCAGCAATTTTCCTTTGTACACTTCGCATGTATGCGTCGAATTTGCGATTTATGAGAGATATTACATGAAAAGAGTCCACGATATGAACTGCATTATGGAAATAGTCATCAATGTATTTTGCATAAGGGCGGTACATATCAGAAATTAGATATTTGACCTTATCACGCTCCTTTTTAGGAATATTAGAGAAGTATGGAAGCGTGTCAGCTTTTCTTCTGCTTTGCACCATATCAATAGGCTCACCGGTGATAAAGTCCATAATTATTAAGGCATACTTCTTATCTTTTCCCATGCCTAGAAAAACCTCGTCTACAGATATTGCTTCGGTTAATTGCCTTTTAGGCATATCAACATACCTCAAGAATGTATTTAAAGCATGAGAAGGTGATACATTGAATTTGCCGGCTATCTGAGATACGGTCATTTCTGCGTCTCTAAAGGCATCGACAATTAGAATGTCAGACATATTTGTGTTTCTGCGATATTTTTCTACAAAACTAAAGTGGTCAGTAAGAATTAGTCCACATTCTATATTCTGGCATTTCCAACGTCGTTGCTTGAGTACAAGTTTTAGAGCCAAACCGTCCTGCAAAATCGGGTGATTTACAGTGCGAATATATGGACCTATGGAATGCATCCTGTAACTGCAGTTGGGGCAAAAGTGAGGAGAAAGCTTGTGCTCAAGGTATACTTTCTTAGTGCAATTGGTCTGATTGATTTGGATATCAGTGATTTCAATATCAGAGCCTTTCAAATCAAGGAATTTTATGATATCATTTTTCATGGGTTTAATCCTCCTAAAAGAAAGGTTCTCGCAGAACGATTCTATTAGAAGGAAAAGAAAAGAGCAATTGCCATTCTCTAAAGAAAGGAAATTGCTCTTTATTATTATACTTGGAAACCACAATGACGAACCACAATCTCGTGCAGAGTTTTTTTAATCCCACAACCTTCGTCCACAAGATTATCAGACCACAATCTTCTGCAAATACCCATAAATAATATACAATAATAGCAAATGGCGAGGAATAAATCCTCGCCATTTGTGTCTTATTACTTCTTATAAATATTTTGATTATTCTAAAGGTTCTTAAACTCCCTTGTACGGTTTACAATGTCATCTGCACCAAACACA
>JAQXRN010000086.1 GCA_029218545.1 Bacillota bacterium
CCTTTACAGATGCTTCAGACAGCATTTCAAGAATCTCACATGCATCAAAATAAGTGACCATAAAATTTCGATTTATCGGTGTAAAGATATGAAATTTGAATGTGATTGCAAAGATGCGGACGAGGTGGCGGAGCCACCGATGACGGCAATGACTGGGCGGGTGGGGGCCCCAGCGGCGAAGCCGCTCATAAGACAGCATCCGTGAGGCTGGCTTTGACAGGATCGAAGACCTGGCAAAGACTGGCTGACGGATACCGCTCTGCCCATGAGGGCAAGGCTTTCAGCGGCTTGCCGATGAATGTCTTGCCGGGCGTGTCACGAGAGTCCGATGGCGGTCACGAAGTGACTGACTTCGGTCTCTCCATTGGACTCAAGCGGCAGCGGTCTGTGCCTGTAGGGAACGGAGCATCCAGAAAAAGTGACATCCCTAACGAAGTGGGTGACACTTTTTCAGATGTGCAGAGAGCGGAAGGTGCAGACGGCTGATGCTTTCCGCTTTTTCCGGAAGCTTGCTTCCGTTATTGATTTTATCAGAGGATGATGCCGACAGGCAGCATCTTCTGATTCCGCTCTGCCCTAAGAGGAAAGTCTGTGGACGTTGCCGATCTTCCGGCAATGGCCACTGTCTTTCCGGGCGTTTCTTCGGAGCGCAGACAAAAGTCTCTGCGACTTCCTGAAGGGAAGGCACGGAGTCTTTCTGCGCGGAGTCGATAGAGTGGAAGTCCCGTAGTCGCGACAGTGGCGGAGGGGCTGGAACCAAACTTGTCTTACGGAGCGGCAGCGCAGGAAGACGAGCTTGACCGCTCTAATAAGTATTACTTAGATTTAGAAATCAAGGTCTTCGTCTTCGATTAACTTCTTCTCAAGAAATTTGAATACCTTTTTATGTAGTTCACATCCGTCACTGATGATAGAATCGATGTCTGCATCTTCTCCTAATGTGCCACCTCTGATAAGTTCCATAATTCTGATAAATTCATTTGTAAAGAACTTATCAAAATGTATGAGTTCTCTTCCTCCATTTGAGAAATCATACATTTCCATCTTTATTAAAGCATCTCTTTTGTTAAAAAATGATAACCCCATCATAAAGTTCATCATGAGAGAATTATTGCTTTCTGCATCTAATACTTCACCAACGGTATAACCAAAAGCTTCTTTGTTGCACACTATGTTTTGTAGGCGGTCTTTATAAAGGTTAATATCGAATGGATTATCACCTAGAGCCTTTGAGGTTAAGAAATAGGAGATGCTTGATATTTGTTGTAAAATATCGATGTCATCAATTGCACCGAAACTGAGGAAAATGTTCAATGCCCTTGCAACATCCTTTGGGTTCTCCACTGTTTTAATAAGTGCTGGCTGGCATTTCAGTACCATATATAGCTCTCTGCACTTGACATATGTAGGATCACCATCTTCCCCTCCTCGTAGCATGGCGATTGCTTTTTGAGCCAATGTATCTAGTTGGTTCATAGTATCTTAGTTTAAAATATCTTGTAAGTATTATAATTGTCTCATATATTCCAAACGGACATTGCGGTCGTACATGTACAACACGCATTTTGTTACATTGCCATTTTCGTAGAACACCTCAAAACCGTAGTCGTCGCCATCGAAGTCGATCCATCCGAATGGGCTCATAGCTTCTGTTTTGTAGCCTCTTAGCAGAACACTGTTGTTGCTTGTTTTGACTATTCTCATTGGTTTAGGTGCGAATTGTGGCTTTCCTGTATCGTCGTTTGTTGCGCGTACAATATAACCATCTCCCGGGGTTAGATTATAGCCACTGCATCCATTTGTGTTTTTCTCAACTTTGATGCTGCGTCCACATACCTGAAGGCTTCCTTCCGGAACATCATTGTTGTAACGTTGATGGCAGTCTGAATGAAAAGAGAATGGTTGGAATACTGTTTTGTTTTCTGATGGAGCACCTGTTGTTGCAGATGTCCTTTGCTCTTGTTGCGGCTTTGGCGTAGAGCTTTTGCCAAAGATTTTTGTGAAAATGCCCATGATTATACTTATTTATTTGTAATGCAATTAAATATATCGAGTTACTGTTTATGTGTCCGTTGGCGGTTAAAACATAATTTTGCAGTCATATTCATATAGTACGAGGCTATCTTTTACTTCGTAGGAAATGATATGACCTTTACTAAACACTATTTGTATATGCTCTCTTACAAGCCCTTTCCAATCATTCCAGTAGCAGCAATAGATGTCGGCTATGTGGTCATAGCCTTTTGCCCCTAAATCTTCAGGTGTTTCGTGTACACTCACTGATGGCAGCAACAAGCCTGCCGATAGTAGTCCGCTAAAGTCGCAATATTTAACTTCACTGATTCTGTTGAGGTCCGATGGCTTGAAGATAAACTTTCTTACTATATATCCTCCATGCCAGAATACAGGCATCACCGTAGTTGATGTTTGCAGGAGATATACCTGCCAAGCTGCCATCTCCGTTGGCTCAGCAATGAGGTGTTTAATTACCTCAAAATCTTTCTCCACATTACTCCCATAAATATAGAATTTAGACTCATCTCCAGTTGAACCTGTTTGTGATGATGCGACCTTTAGACGGAGTTGGAGACCTTTGCCAATAGACAACTCATTTAAAGTCTTGAAAATATCCGACTTATCTTCCATCTCTACAGCAGGCACTATCTCTTCGCGAAGCTTTTGGTGGAATGTTTCTCCTAAAGCACTATATTCATTCGTTGTATAATCGTTATTTGCAGTAATAATCTCTTCTTCATCTTCCACTGCTATCTGTTCGTCAAACCTTACCCGCATTTCAGGGAAATGTTCTACTACTTTCCCACAACGCGGACATACAGATACTTGTCCAGAATAGCCATTAAATCTGTTTCTGAAGAACGATCTATACCATTCAAGTTTTTCGGAAGGCATCCCGCAATTAAAGCACGGGATTCTGTTATCGAGTTCTTCCGGCTCGTTAACATCATTAATCTGTCTGAGTGGTGTAAGGTTCTTACGGATTTTGTCCAAAGAGAATGGATATGCAAGCATATCATCGTGGAAGTCAATATCGTGGTTTAAATAGCGGTTAATCAGAAGCATATCGGAGATATGCCCATCAACGATTCGATACATTATAAGCATCGGTTTGATAAAGAGACAGGCCTTGGAATTGTAGTTGGATTGTTTGACTTCAAATGCCCTGAGCTTTTGGGACACAATATACCTCTCTCTCCATCCTTTCCAGTATTCAATCACTTCTTCCTTACCTATAATTGAGCGATATTTATAAATTACCAGTACGATGTCATCTGCGAGCAGCTGATATAACTCTTGAAAATCTCCAGTGATTAGAGCATTGCCTTGTGCGATTGCGGCTTCTTTCTCTGGTTTATCCGGCAAATTATCTTGAATGATAAGCTTATCAAGGTTATCGTCATCATCGAATATGGAAGAATATAGTCTCTTGTTTTCGTTCTTGTTGTGCAGTTTCTTCATACCATTATATGCCAGATATACCAGTATGAATGGCATAGCTATAGGAATAATCAAAAAGATGCATAAGTGTTCTATGATCTTTTCTCCCGCGGTCTTGTGGCTTCCGGCCACTGCTTTCATTAACTTATTTTTCTTACTATTTCTGACAGCATATGTTGAAATGATACACAATGCCCAATAAATAGTGATTATTATTATCCATTTCATCTCGTGAGGGATTTCAATGTGTGATGTGGCTATAATACGACAAATTTACAAATTTCTTTGGGATTCAATTCTTGTAGAAATCCCATTTCCTCATCAGGCTGTTGTATTTATAGTATCCGATTAGATTGTTTCTTGAGTCATAGACATCATACCGTTCCATTAGAGAATTCCACTTTCTGTATCCAATGATGTTGCCGAAGGAATCTTTTATGTCCTCCCTATCCATAAGTGAGTTGTAATTGCGGGTGGACTGAGTGTTACCGTAAGTGTCTTTGGTTTCGTTCCTGTCCAATAGGTCGTTTCGCTGTTCATACTTGGTCATATTGCCATAACGATCGAAATATTCCATTCTCTTCATCAGGCTATTGTACTTTGCCCAGCCTTGGAGATTACCATAGGAGTCAAAGAATTCCGTTCTGTCCATCAGGCTGTTGTACTTTTGTGAGTAATTCTGTGCATTGGCGGCAAAACAGATTATAACAGCCACCAGTAATGTAATGATATGTTTCATATTTTGTTGTTTTTTTATGGATTTATGTGTTATTCTTTTGGACTTAGTCGAGTCTGTTTACGATAGTATTTTGGGTGCAGTTTGAGATTGAGATAAATCAGGCCTGGCCATCTGTTGTTGTTCCTTATATTCAGATATTTTTGACAATTCTTCCCTGAACATTTCTACAGACTCAGAAAGAATCTGGAGTGATGACTGAAAGAAATCACGATACGCCTCAATATTCTTGCAATATGACTCAACAGAGAAAATAAGGATTCCTTCATCTTCTTTGATAAGGGTTTTGATTGCAACAAATGATTGATTTACGATGTTGGCTGCGTACAGCCCTGCCTGAATAGATTCTTTATCAATGTTGTAATAGATTCTCGTAGAACAGAAATAATTTGCAATTTTACTGGCAGTGAATGTTGTTCCTTGTATTTTGAATTCGATGTTGCCATCTGGATCTCTTGTCGGAAAGTATCCTTTTTCTTGAATCACCTTGAGCATAGCATTGCTATCTAACGGTGAATTGGATGATGCTTTTATTCTTAGATAGTTACAAGTTTCATCCAGTTCATCTAATTCTCTCTTTTTAAAGAAGATAACTATTCCGAATACGAAAACTATCACTAATTCAATCAGATATAGAATGATAAGTCCGGCGTCCATTACCTTTTGTGTTTTATTATCAGTTTGTTGCTATCGTTGTCTATGGTGACGCTTCCGAATCTTTCCAGAACACTTTGCCCCAGGAGCAGCGGTGCTTTCTGGTTTTTCACTACAGATGCCTCGATGTTCTTCAGGGTAACGTCTCCGACCTGAACTTCCCGTATACAGATAACCGACCCTTCTGCGATGCTGCCGTCAGCTGTTAGATATCTCCTGCTACCTCTGAAATCTTTTGTAGAGAGGTAATCGTTCTTTAGCATAAAGTTGGCCTCTACACTGGAAATGGTCACATCGCTGGCACCGGTGTCGAAGATGAATTTCAGCGGAAGCCCGTTGATTGAGCACGGGACTTCATAGGTGCCTCCTGCAGTTTTCTTCATTTGGACCTCCGAAATCAGCATTTGAGCGGCCTCGGGTGTTACAACAATTTCTTCTGAAATATCTTCAACCGGCTTGCCTTTGTATCGATTGATTAGTTCCTTGTATCTAGGAAGTTCGCGTAGTGAGTCCATGTCCTTGTCGTGTTCAAGATGGGCAAATTTCCGAAGTCCCTTTTCAAACGCAGTCTCCAATATGTCGATGGCATCGTTGGCCCGTCCCATTCTGGCGTACAGGCAGGCTTTGTCGTACAAATTCCCATCATCTTCCGGGTCATCTTCAAGAATTCTGTCCATCCACTCAATTGCTTCTGAATCACGCCCCAGTCCGTGAAGAGCGTAGTGACGGCAACTGCCATCCGTTGCGACAGTGTCTATCGCCAGAACCATTTCATAATCGGCCCTTGCCAATTCATTTTTACCTTGTTTGGCATACTGCTCTGCCCGATTCAAAAACAGATATGGATAGGTCTTGTCCACGTCGATTCCGGCATTATAATCGTCCATTGCCTTGGAATCATCTCCTGAGAGTTCATAACACCATCCACGTGCGTAGTAATAATAGCCTGTTGACGGATCTTTCTCAATACAGGCAGAGCAATCGGCAATCGCCTCCTTGTACATTCCGGCGTAGCGGTATATTTCTCCTCGTGTTGCCAGATAGAATTCTTCATCCGGATTCATCTCTATTGATTTAGAAATGTCGATTAAGGCTTTGTCGTATTCTCCCAAATCCCTGTAGCAGCGTGCTCTATAGAGACATAGGGTCTCGTTGGCTCCGTATTCGCTTTCAACCTTGTCGTAGAGCTCGATGGCTTTGGAGAAGTCGTGATGATTCTCGTATAGTTTGGTAAGAAGTAGAATCCAGGAACTGGCAGCATTCTGCCTGTTCATTTCTGCCTTGATTTTGGCGACTGCGTAGGTATAATGTTTTCCAGCATATTGAGCGATTGCTACAATCGGCGGGTCGTCATCTGTTTCAAGATATTTCAGGGCTGCGTCAACTGATTCGTCAGTTCTGCCCATCTTTTCAAGAATCTGCATCTTGAACCGATAAATCTGTGAATATGATTCATCATACGATTCGGCTTCTTCAATGTAACGCAATGCTTTGTCGTATCTTTGCGAGTCCATATAGTTCCGTGCGAGTCCTATCATCGCTGCGCAATCTCCCGGGTCATCTTTCAGCATTTGTAAATATACTTTCTCCGCACCAGCAAGGTCATCGGCATTATATAATGCTTGTGCATAATCGAAAGTGTAGCTTTGTACACGCTCCGGATTGTCTTTTCTTGCAAGTTTCGCTGCCATCTGATATTCCTTGGCAGCATCGGCATAACGATCCATATCGCTGAATATTGCGCCATGCAGTCCATAAAGCGTAGACTTGTACACGCCAGGTTTGCCTTTGTAGTTCTTTATGGCATAGCTTACATCACGGAGAGCATCAGCGTACTTGTCAGTGTTCCAGTAGATTTTGGATCTAAGGAATCTTGCATCAAAATTGTCCGGGGTGTCATCCAGCACTTCGTTGACCAGGTCAAGAGCCTTATTCAGGTCTTCATCATCGTAGTATGCCTCAATCGCTTTTCGTAAATTATAATCTGATGAGGTTGAGCGCTGTGCGCAGGCTGGCAATGTTGTCATCAGCAATGCCAGAAGTAATGGGATGAAAGTCTTCTTCATATCTTAGCAGGGATAATTGTTTTATATGCAAAGATGTGAAGCGACTGCGAACTCTTTTTTCGCTTGTGGTGTTACCTACTGTTTAAGAACCTCAAGTATCTTGACGGTGATTGTCTGTAACCGTAAGGACCAATTTCAGAATAACTTAAGAACAGGTTTTCGCGTGTCCTTGTAGCAGCTACATACATTGCTTTTTGAGCATCGTTGAAATATTTGATCTGATCAGATTCTGATTTGTCTCGTGCCCACCACGGGTTTGGAAAGTTCTCATCGGACATTCCCATAATGAAGACATTATCCCATTCAAGTCCTTTCGCAGAGTGGATTGTAGATACTGTCAGAAAATCGTCGCTAACCGGAGTTTTGCACTCGATATAGTCCTTTTGATAGAAATCAGAGAATGTGTCTTTATCTATTGCAAAGGCAAGCAAGTAGTCCTCAACATTGGTATACTGCTTGGATAACTCGATAAGTTTTGAGTAATCGTCCAATACAGAGTTGTCGTTACCCTGATAGTCGATGAGGTTGACCACAGCTGAAGCCACGTCTTCAAATTCCAAATTATCTCTTGCAATTGAATCTTTAATGTCCTTCACTCTTTGTCCGAGATATGACTCGTAGAAAGATGCTTTGGTTACCCCTACCATAAATTCCTGTCCAACTCTTTTGATGCTATATTGGTTGTCGCTCTCAATAATACGTATGATGTGATTGAACAGTTTGATGTGTGATTTTACTATCCTTCTCCCGCCATAAACTTTATATGGTATTTTGCTGTCGTTAAGGATGTCGATGAAAGTAGCAAGGTATTTAAGATTGTTGCACAAAACAACTGATTTATTCAGAGAACCTTTTGACCTGACTGTACATAGTACATCTGCAGCTTCTCCTGCAAGGCTATGAAATGAATTCAGATTCACAGACCCAGGTTTGCCGCTAAAAGATTTAAGAGGAAGGTTGGTGCAGTCAACAAAACTGAACTTGTTTACATAATCGACTACGACCTGAGGACATCTGTATGTCTTAGTCAATGCTTTTTCCGTAAAAGACGGAAGTTGAGACAGAAAACCGTCAAGGTGTTCGTATGATCCACCGTTGAAACCGAAAATATTCTGTCTTGGATCGCCGACAATAAAGATTTTCAAATCAGTATTATTGGCCATCAGTCTTGAAAAGATATCGTAATTGGTTTCAGTCAGGTCTTGCGCTTCATCTACGACTAATATTGTGATTTGACTCTGCATCCATAACTGGAATTCCTTGTCATTATCCAAATGATTAATGAACATTGTTAGGATGTCGTCAATGGAGATAAGATTGTATCTTTTCTTGATGTCTGCTACTACTGCACGCAAATTAGGGTTTTTGGTCCTTAAATTTGACTTCAAGCACTCGGCAATTTCATTCGCCGTGTATGCATCTTCCAATTGAATCCTTATTTCGTCTGCCAAATCTTTGATATCTGCTTCATCTATGATAATGTAGTTGAACTCTTTATCTTGAGAGGCATAGTATGATTTCAGCATCTTGAAACAGAAAGCGTGAAGTGTACCATTGTAGAATTCGTATTCTTTATCAATTCTGCTCTCGAATGCTTTTCGGAAAAATTTGTCTCCCAATTCATTTGCCGCAGTATTGGTGAAGGATAATGCTATTATTCGCTCTTTATGGGTGGATGTGTTAATATACTGCAGGAGTTTGTTGATTAAAAGATATGTCTTTCCGGTTCCCGGGCCTGCGCTGACGTAAATCACTTTGTCGTTGCACAGTACAGCATCTTTCTGCTGATCGTTTAGACCTGACAGTTTATCTGCTGGCTTGAAGCCTATGTAATCAAGGGTGGCATCGTCTGGGAAAACATTGGTTGCCAAGTAGATCAATCGTACAAGTGAGTTGTAGTACAATATGAATCGATCCCGATCAATTCGGATATTATTGTGAACAATATTGTTAAGTTCGTCTTTTAGTTTGAAGGCCAAACTGCTTACAACCTTCTGAGTGTTCCACTTATAAAACTCTTTTAGAGCATCGCTGAACTTCCCATCGAGTGAGGTTAGTTCATTGTAGAAATTGTGCGCAATGGTCCGGAACGACTTCGCTTTGTCGGTCCAGTCGCTATCTGTTTTCAAATAATACCTTTTAAGGTCATCATAGTATGATTGCACCCGTTCTGAATCCATCTCGATTGTTGTTTATTATCACAAAATTACGATTTATATCCATATTTCGTGCATTTACATAATTTATCCTGGACTCCGAAAAATGACTTCGCTGAAGAGTAATATCTTTGTGACAAATGATATTGAGGATATGAAGACTTTCAAAGATTTGAATTTCAATATTTTTGAGGATGGATTAAAGCAAGCGGTAATGCAATTTCCCAATGGGTATGGAGTGTCTGTGTTGAGTGGCGATGGCTCCCTTTCTGATAATAATCACCCTTATGAGATTGCTGTGATTATGTTTGAGAGATGTGGTACTTTTGCCGTTGTTTACCCTTATTTCTGCAATGATGATGTGCTCTCATTCAAGACAGAAGAAGACGTTAGTTTTTATATGCAACTCATTCAAAGACTTCATCCGGAAGGATATTAAAAAATCCCACAACTTGTGGGATTTAATGTCTATGTTAAAAATCCGAAAGGTCCATTTCATGCACTTCAATTGATTGAATCCTGCCGTGTTCGCTTTTTATAAAGAAACCACATACTATCGGCGTTCCATCGTTTAATATCTGTTTGATTAATGCAGCCCATTCACCATCCTCTCCATTTCTGCCGAGTTCTATTCTCGCTATTGTCGGTCTTTCCTGTAGGTGTTGAAATTTTCCTTTGAGATAATCAATGTATTCATCCCTGCTGGACATTTCATCGAAAACTGCATCGCTGCTATAGTGAAAATCTTTATCAAGAAACGGAACAATAATATCCGCATCCAGTTTTTTCCAGGTTTCAACATATTTCTCAGCCAATTCCTTGTCAGTTAGCATTTTAGGGAGATTATAGTTATTCTGTACTGGAAGAATGGCTTCTGAACTGTATTGTGCTGCATAATGGCATCCTTTGATATACACATCTGGCTTCTGTTGCTCAAGACAGAAAACAGAGCCATAAATGACCTTGACCCAACTGGATTTTATTTCATCTGGAAGAGTGGTAGGATTGATGTCAATCCTATCCCCCAAAGGACGCACGTAATAATAGGCTTTCGAATTATTTGAACCGTGAAAATTATTGATGCAAATATCAGGGTACACAATGTTACGAAAATCAATAACCTTCTGCCAGAATGACTTTTTCGGAACCTTATATCTGTTTGCAGGCATTTGACACCGATTGTAAATGTCCAGAAGGTTGTCTATCAACATTCTTCTTTTTTCTTCATCATTCATTGGCTTACCCTTTTCTTGTGGTGGGCAAGTGTGCTGAAATACATACGGCTCCCCGTTCATGATAAATTTCATCATATCAAATCCTCCTAGATTATTGCATTTTAATGTTTTACTTGTATTATTTGCGTTTGTGCTTTTCATCTTTTGCTTAGTCAGAATAGTAATCTATCTGCTCTTTTGCCTCTTTGCGAATTTCATCTCTCATCCATTCCGGTGTCAGGACAACGAGCCTTTGACCGTAACTATAGAAAAGAGTCTTGAGCTCATAGTTTGGTATGCAATCAATTGTAAAGAAGATATATTCTGCTAATTTGGGGTATTTCGAATGTAGCTCCAACTGTCGGTCTCGCGGCAGCTCTGTCTGAGACGCGTGTATTGGTTTTGTCCGAATATAGTTGACTGATTGTTTTGAAATTGCGAAAAGAAATTTTTCCAATTTTCTGTTTTCATAATAGGTTACCCCTATTATATCGTCAAATCGTTCACTCAAATCAAGTGGACAGTCAATGAAGGGAAGATCATATAAAAGAGTGTATGCCTCAATTCGATCAAGGGGGAGAGTCATTATGAAATCCTGGCGATATGGAAATACTTCATCACCTACTGAATTGCAGATGAGATACCATCGATCATTGTATTGCTTTAACAGGTATGGATATACGGTGAACTTTGATGGTGTATCAGCATCGAATTTCTTATATGTTACAGAAATGACCACTCGATTGGCAATTGCAGAGAATAGCCCGCCGAGAAGATTTTGATTCTTAAGGTACGGATTGCTGCTGAATGAGATTACTTTCCGGTGATGTTGACCATCTTTGTTATTATTGCCGCATAATGCAGACGGGTCGCAAAGTTTTGCTTGCAGGTCTTCTAACCAATCGAAATTATTCAGTCCGGAGAATTGGCCGAGAGTGCTCAAGGCTTCGGATAGCAGGTGTTTTTCATCGTCAGAGATTTGTTTTGAAAAGATGGATTGCGTCTGGTCTTTGTACCTGATAATATGCCGTCCTCCAATTACAAGGCTTTGGTCTATCTCCATATAAAAAGGAGAAAACTCCAAGTCGATAAGATCGAGCTCTATGGTTCTTTTGCTGACTTCCGGATAACCGTTTTGGCGTAACCTTTCGTTGCATTTCTCATAAAGTTCTGTACGTGTATAATAGTGATGCCTGTCAGAAAGCATCTCATCTAGATACATATATCTTATGACAGCATTTTTGTTCGATGGCATAGTAGTTCTCTCTTGTCGTTAGCACAAAGTTATTTCAGGGTTACGAACTGTATTTTCGTATAGAATGAAGTTTGTGAACTATTTTATAAGAACAGAGCAGAAACTCACTATTATATTAATTGCTGTTAGAATGATAATCACAATTCCGATGTTATGAAGTTTCTTACCTGTTATTTCAACTTTTTCATCAATGATTATTGCCTTGTCTCGAACTGCAGATAACGTGGTGTTCAATGCTTTACTGCTGTTTAGTAGTGCATCTGAAATCTTTTTCGTCGTGTTTATGAGTTCCGATGACAGTGAAGAAATACCGTCTTTGATTTGAGTCAATAATGTGTCCTGTTCTCCTTGTGTTTTCAGCATTTCAGCCTTCAGGTCATTGATGCTTTCTTTCACCTCAATGATTTTGCCCAAAGTGTTTTTTATGTTCTCATGAAGGGTGTTCAGATTAGCTGCGCAAGATTTCAAATCCTCGATTCTTTCATCGAGTTTTTTTACTTCTTCGTTTGTGTTCTTCTTCAATGAGTCGGTTGCCTTTGTACAATCTTTGGTAAAAGAGTCCTTGATAGCCTCAAGAGCAGATTTTAGGGATTCCAAGTTATTTGAAACTGAAGAATTCAGGTTTGAGATTATCTCATCAGACTTTTCTCGGAGTGAGGCAAATACACTTGTAGCATCATCATTGAGTGCTGTTCGTTGAGACTGCACATCTGCAATAATGCCTGTGATACTTTTAGATATTGCTTCTAAAGTCTTTGTGTAATCGCTAATTTGTTTTTGGACAGCTGAGTATGCTCCAACTGTTTTCTGAACTTGCTCTTTGGCAGATTCAATTTCTTTAAGACTGGCCTCAAGTTTTGCCAGCGATGTCAGAATTTCATTTGCTTCCATATCGTATTATGTCTTTATTTTTATTCTAAGTAAGTGTTTTTGAACTTATTGAGCCATTCTGTGTGGAGTTCAACTTCGCAGAGTAAATCCCACTCCTTCATCTGTTCGATTTCCTCAACCGTTGCGGCATTCCTGCCATTGGCATTGAAAGCTTGCTTGAATTCACGCATTTTGCGATAGAAATCTTCTTTGTTGTCGGTGCGCTTGAAGAATTCTTTATAACCCCTGATATAACTGTTCTTCAATTCATCCTGGAGATTTTTGTTCTCACCGACTTTCAGATAGGTAAGACAATATACATTAAGGAAATCAAGAGCAGGATTCAAATCTGTCGTTGCTCGTCTGATAAGTCGTACGGCACCTTGCAGATGCTTGATGTTATCCTTAGGCGAACTGGTACCAACAATATCGTCATCGATGACTCTCATATATTTGAATAGAATGTCGTAAGATGACACCTTGCCCTCGTCGGTATCATCCGTCAGAGAAAAGTCGAGCCCATTCTCAGTTTGATATCGTTTACGAGCGAACTTCGAATTGAAATAATAATATATGAAGTCCTTCAATGCTTCATTTGCTTCTTTCCAATTGTCGCCATAGCTCAGTCCTTCCATGCAGAATGCTCGGATATCATCTATTGCCTGCTTACGTTTGACTGCAATCTTGTCATAGATGAACTCCGTAAGATAGCCAAGGCACTTATGTACTTCATTGTCACCCCTATAGCTTGGAATCTTAGCTGCCTCTATGGCAGCACGTTCTTTAGTGTAATATCGCTCTAGAAATGTCTGCAAGGCCCGATAATAGTCACCGTCTTTCTTCCTGCGTGCAACTACGCGGTAAACCTTGTTTCCGTAATCCTCAGTAAAGTCATCTATCAGACCTATGCAGCACATTCTGTAGATTGCTTTGGCAATGTCGCTCTTGTCACGAAGAAGTTCCATATCATCTTCTTTTGCGGTATATTCCTGACCATTTGCAAGATTTCGTACCTTATATGTCTTCTCCTTTTTGTAGTGTTGAGTAACATACACCTTCTCTCTCTGTCCATTGTGAAGACAAAGCCAAACTGGAATTGAAGAGATCAGAGCGACCACTTCGGTACCTTCTCTGGACTCGAGTACTTTCTGGAGGAAATCAGAAACCTGTACAGTATCCTTTAACTCCGCATCATTTCCATAGAAAATCGGAGTCAGAGAACGGCTCAGCAGTTCAAACATCGTACGCTTTTCAACAAGAGTTCCCTTGAAGTTGTTGCTATAGAAGAACATCACCGTCTCGTAGTCTACGTTTTGGAACTCATAGTTCCTAGTTTGGATTTCAATGCCATTCTGAAGAAGCAAATCTTGTAGGTCTTCCTTATAGACATATCCACGACCTTCGTCCGGCACACTTCTCAACTGGCAACGGTCATATTCAGGACATCTGACCACACATGGGCCTTTATTGCACTTCTGGCAGATTTGGTTACAGAGCTTAAATGCAAACCTTGTGTTGCATACATCGCAGCGTAGCTTGACCATATCCTTGTCTGGAGTGCAATAGTCGAGGTATCTATCGTCGATATTTATGCCATAATTGTTCAGAATCTCCTGTAGGTCACCATCATAGAACCACTTGTTCCGGATTATCATCATCGGAAACTGATTATTTGGGCATCTTTTGTTAATACGTACCAGACGATAGTCAGAAAGAAGAATGGTGGATAAAGCCATCTTGCGATCTCTACCGGCGCGTCCGGCTTCCTGTACAAAACTCTCCAGCGAACTGGAATAATTCATATTAACTGTGAAGCGTACATTTGGCTTGTCGATACCCATACCGAAAGCTTTCGTCGCCACCATAAGCGGTAGTTTGTCATCTCTGAACAGGTCAAGATTCTTGAATGACTCCTGATCAATCATATCGGCATCGTCGCCATCCCCACTGCCCATAAATGTGCCAAGTTTGCTTACAGACTCTTCAAGAGAAATCTTGTTCTCATTTACTGATATACCTGTATTGCTCTTATGAGGACAGAAAACAATACCGGCTTGGGAATACTCATCTGCATCTTCGAAGAATTGTTCAGGCAATTCAGTGTGCAGGTCGGTATCAATCTGGCCCTCGACATTTTGTCGCTCATTGAAACGCTTCTTTATGTAATCGATGGACTCAGGTGTCTGGAGTTCCTCGATATAGCCTGGAATCATATGAATATACCTGGTCAAGAAATCCTGCTTCGATGGATATACACTCCATTTGTCTGTCATTTGCACAGCCTTAGGAAGTCCTTCATCGAGGAGTCCGTTCTTATCAAAATATTGGTCTTCCTGACAGCGTACAGGCACCTTCTCTATCTTGTATTGGAGTTCCAAACGATTTGTGTTTTCATCCCGGATAATCGTATCGGCATCAAGGTTAAATGCACCATCTCCGGAAAGTTCTCTTTCTACATCAGCCAGAACGTCAAATGATGCTGTCGCCGTCAGGCCAAACAACGTCAGATGATTGTCATCGCCGTGTTGCTTTGGCAGTACATATTGATAGAGATTTCGTCCAAGGTGAAGATATGTAAAGCGGAAATCATGTCCCCATTCTGAAACACAGTGCACTTCATCGATTACGCCATAGCTAAAATATACGCCGACGCTGTGCATATTCCGGAGTTTCTCCCTGAAGCTGTAGGTGCAAAGTCTTTCCGGAGAAAGGAATACGAACTGTACCATTGATGTTTCCATCATTTTTGCCCTGTGTTCCTTCTCTGTTGCATCCACTGTAGAATTGATGAAAGTGCATGCATCAATCCCGGTCTTGATTAGTCCGTCATACTGGTCAGCCATCAGAGACCTGAGCGGATCTACTACAATAGTGACACCCGGTTGAAGCATTGCTGCAAGCTGGTAGGTAAGTGACTTACCTCCTCCTGTTGGCAATAGGCCTATAACGCTCTTGTTCTGAAGCGCGCGGCTTAAGATTGGCAATTGACCAGGTCGAAAATCTTCCTTTCTGAACAGCATCCGCAGGAAATACTGAAGCAATGCCTTTCTATCTTCGATTGCGTGGTAGTTGCCCTGCTGATCTTTTGTAACTAAAGGCTGATAATTAATGCAGTCTGATGTGTAAATATGTCGCTCAGACCTGATATAATTGATAGAACGAATATAGAAGTATCCTTTGCCGACACATTTGTGTTTGCTGAATGATTTGTCTTCTGCTCCGGCACGGCGCATGACTGCCATATCGACGACTATGTCATATTGCTTGTTACCATTTACCTTCGCCTCATCGTCAAATATGTTGACGCTCACTGAGTCATCACCTTCAATTGTTTTATGCAGAGGTGAATGCTTAAATTCCGGAGTTGTAACAATATCCAGCCGAACCTTGGGGAATCTTACATCTTTGTAATCTTCGCTTAAAGTTGCCAGATTATTGAACATCTTAGAAAGCTCTCTAAAGGCAAGAACAGCGCAAGGAACATCCCTTTCGACTACAAGTATATCAAGGTGTTCCTTATGGTAATCCACCGTGCCCGAAATCAGTGCCTCTATTAATGTTTTCTCCAAACGGGCTATACCTATTGGCGACAGTGCAATCTGCAGGGCCCGAGTCCAGGCAGCATCATACTTTCTATCGGCAGCCTTTAAGATTGATGAAAAGTATGAATTACCTAACTGAGAAAGATTGCTGTTAAATTGATGGATATCACTTATGCGTATGCAATCCCATCCCTTTTCGTTTAACGCCTCGATTCTGTATTCATCCTCTAGTCTATTTTTCTCAGACTGGTGATATTTCGCTCCATCCAACTCAATCACACAACCGAACCGGTTCTTGCCATCATCGCCGATAACCGGATATGAGTATTCGCAAGCGAAGTCCACTCGCTGCGCGTGGTGGACGCTTTGGCCGGTAATTGACATCAAACTACGTTGAGACTGGAGCACCAGCTGAAGCCCGGTGGGTGCAGCATTTAGGATGAAGCTCTTTTCAAAGTCACTTTCAAGAACATTCTTATTGTATGTGGATTCGTCATAGCGAGCCCTGCTATCTATTGCGTGAAGTGCTAACAGAATATCGTCAGCATTCAGGTTAACGGTATCGTAATAGACTCCGCCAAGGGTATCTTTCTTCTTGTGATTGCCAAGCTGAACGAATGCTTCCTCTATCAATGGGCTTGTCCGTGTTGGCAGGCCTCGGGCCACCATATTGTTAAGAACTGCCAAGATAGGATCCACATCATCATAAATGCCTGCTCCGATATCGAATGGAGCAGCTACCTCAAAGCCAGATAGTTGTTTATACAGGCCCTCTGCTTTAATCTTGATGTTTTCATCATCAGATTGGAGAAGATTGCGAACTGTATCCAACTGATAGGCCGCAAAAAACTGTGTATCCGGATAGTAATCAACTGCGACAAGATTAACCTGATTGTTCTCGAGTTTGAAAACCTTGATGTTGTAAGAACAAGGCTTGGCGTTATTGGAATAGCGATACTCCGACTGACTTTCGTCCATAAAGGTTTCCGGAGCATTGAAATACTCATAGAAACGGTCTATCCTTCTGTTGCCGTTGTTCATTGGGCCGATGCAGAAAAAATAGTGCTGTCCCAAAACGTTTTTGCCGACCTTCTCAGCAAGTCCTTTCAGGTCAATGGATTTTATATCGAGAATATTCGAGAAGAAGTGGTAAGTCACAGCGCTGCATCCTTTGATATCAGCTTCTGTTACATCGTCAAGAAACTTGCCGATAGCAACAACTTTGCTTGTATCCTTCAAATATGCTCCGACATGGATTTCAGCTCTCTCGCGTGCTGCATCCGAAGGCTCGATAAGGGTAACTTTCTGAACTCTGTTTTGAATGTGCAGTTTCTTCAGAAAATCAAAAAAGCATACCGTTGCGAGACCTTGTCCACAACCCCAGTCCACTATGTCGAAATCGTCAGAGGCAAAGACAGATTGCTTTATACACGATAGCGCTTTGTATATTTTCGCTTGATGCATTCTTCCGAAAGAATACAAGTAGCATTTCATTTGAATATCTGTATTCAGCAGGTCTACTCCATGATTTAGAGAGTCGTATATCTCTGTCCTTTCCTTATCTGACAACGTTGAGATGTCGTTGTAGGCAATACGTCTTATGTCGTCAAATGAGATCTCTTGAAGAGCTGTTATGTCGTCAATATATCCCATTATTTCCCTGTGATAGTTTCTGCAAATGGATTGTTGCGATGAGTCATAAGGTTATGCAATGCTGCCTCTTTTGAACTGTTTGCGTAGCAGTACTCGCATAGGTGAGCGCAAGTGTTGTATTCTCCTATGTCCTTGCTTGCTATGCATCCGCAAAATTGTCTCTGCCCCTTGTCCTTGTTGTTCTTTTTCTTTTTCTTTATAATCTTCTGTTCCCCGCTGAAAAGATCTGCTTCAATAATCTCAATGCCAAGATGCTCCATTAGTTTCGCATCATTTGAGAAGTATTTAATCATAAGGTCATCATCAATGCACTTGTTGTGAATGATGCCATATTCCTCAATGTCGATTTTTTCCCCACAGGTGGCAAGTGTGAAGCCCCAATCCCTGTTCAGCTCTTGGAGCCCTGATGCGAACTTAATCATATCGCACTCATTAAACTCTCGGTAATTGATGTGGTTATGTTCCAGGTTGGCCTTCACCTTTTTGTAACTGGCAATGTCCGCATAACTGAAAACCAATTTTTCGGTATATCCTTTCAGTTGGTCACCGATGTTCTTAACCTTGAGCAACAAATCATCAACACTTATCTTTTCAGTCAAAATAAGCGGATCAAAGCGCCAGATAACTTTTCCCTTGCCAAGTTTATCAACTAATGCCATGAATGTATTTATTCGTTCTTCGACCGGAGGTACTCCACATTCGAGTTTTTCAGCGACATAATCGTTAAGAGTAAACTGCACATAACAATTGATGCCTTGATTGGCTAGATAGTCCAGAAGTCCATCTTTGTCGAGGAGATGTTTAGGGTTCTTTGACCAGAAGACTATTAATCGCGTATTTTGATATGAGACAAAACTTCTTACTCCGTTGAACGGATTTGTCCAGGCGGAATAACCGGCTTTCAGGCGGTTAAGGAACCAATCGCTGTAGAAAGCAGGTATATCAGTACTTCGGCTCGCCGAAACGATAATTGGAGCTTGTGCCTCAACTTGTTCGCCGTTTTCGCGTGTTATGATGACTTTGTCTTTTGCCATAACTTATTTGTTTTCGTAATTGTGCCAGGCTGTTTTCAGGTCTTCGAAGATTTTTGTAGAGGCTGGGGAGTCGTTGTTGTTTTTGACGGCTTCGGAGAGATTCTTGAGATATTTGCTGAAATCGTCTCCCAGCATATTGCCGAAGGCTGCGAAAACATCTTGCTGATCGAGAGAGGCACCGGTCGGGCTTACGAAAAAGCCGAGATGGTGCATGGTCAGGATTATCCGGTAGAGATCGATTCTCATCCCTTTCTTGGGGTTAAGGCGGATTTGTGGTGTTGGTGTGGATGACAGTGGAGTAGTGACTGCGTTATCTGCATCATCTTGGGGCACCGCTCCTTGGGTTATTGTGGTCTGGGAGTGGTATATGTGATGGGAGGCGTCGACTCTGTCGGCGTGTTCTATGTTGGTCCCGATATTGACTGTTCCGAGTACTTGCATTATTCTGTGGGTGTTGAGTGGATTATTACTGTGTCGGCGTGTTCTATGTTGGTGCCTATGTTTATTTCTGTGGAACTGCTTGTTGCCGTGAACGATGCTGATGGTGTGAAAAGGCCTTCGTAGTTGCCTATAAGGAAACGGCGGAGGAGACTGTATATTTCTGCGGTTACACTCCGTGGGGAGATTGCTTCGCCTTTTTGGCTTTCAATGAATGCTTTTGCTTTGGGACGGTCAACTTGGGAGATGAGATTGTCGAGGCGTCCAAATTCATTGATGTTTGCAGCTGTGGGATGTGCATCGTAGAGTTGTCTCAAGGATACTTCGTTGAGGCCCAAGGCTGATGAGAGTCTGTGGATGCGGTCGTTCTTTTCTCTTTCCATATACTCGTTGAGGTAGGAGCGCATATCGTAGTCTTCTCCCAGAATTAATGCTCCGCTTTGTATGTCGGCGAGTATCTGGTTTGCAAATCGTTGTTCTGTGCGGTTGAGGGTTGCAAAACTTTTGTGGAGTTCTGCGAGAGCTTTGTATATTTCTTCTTCAGCAGCGTGGCTGTTGAGGAGTCTGACATATTTTTCAAATCTGGACTGCATATAGTCAGCATCAATTCTGTCGGTGTTGATTTCCGTGAGATAGGTGTCTATTTCGTACGGAAGGTCTGTTCCTCCTTGTCCGGTCCCATCTCCTGGAGTAAACAGCTCTTTGTAGCGGAGTGCAAGGATTAGGTAGGTGGTTTCACTTAAGGCCAGGGTGATTGATGAGGACGAGCCGTCTTCGTGGTTGAAGGTGTAGTCGCGTTTGCTCCATTTGAATCCTTGTATCCTTGCGGCTTCGAGGTAGTCGTTGAGTTTCTGGAAGAGTTTTGCAAACATCGCTTTTTCCTCAACTGAGTGTGGGAGTCTCTCGAAGTTTTGAACTCCTGATGCGTTGAACAGGTCTCTGATTTCCATATATTTGGAATTCAGAGAATTGAGATTGGTTTCGAGTTTGTCGGCGAATAGCCCGTATGGGCGATCGCCTGAGTAGAGACGGAACGCTGCTTCTATGTTGCGTTCCATAGTGTGCGGATATCTGTAGTATCGGATGTTGCCGAATGGCTTGTCCGGCCCGAACAGCCTGTTTGTACGGGAGAAGGCTTGGATGATGTTCTCGTAGCGGAGTTTTTTGTCGAGGAAGAGGGTGTTGACCCATTTGGAGTCATAGCCGGTGAGCATCTGGTCTACTACGATTAGGACATCGAGGCGTTTTTCCGGTACATTCTCTACTCCTATGTAGGGTTCTTTGTGTGCGAGTCTGGCGGCTACGTCTTTTTTGTATTTTGCGTATCGTGCCATTGTGAAATGCGTTCCGAACTGGTTATTGTAGTCGGTCAGCATTGCTATGGTTTCTTCCTCTTTTACGACTGATGCATCTCCGAGGTTGTCGATGCTGTTGTCGTAGAGGGTTGCTACGTGGAGTTCCGGGTATGATGAACGGAAAATCTTGTAGTATTGGATTGCCTCAGATATTGAACTGGTGGCAAAAATTGTGTGAAATTTCCCTCCGTGGCTAAGTGTTGTCCAGTTCAGACCGAGGTCGTTTACCAAGGTAAGACGGTATTTATACGTCTCATATTGGCTGGAGGGGATGAAGTCTTCGATTCCTTTTTCGTATCGTCCGTCATCGTTCTTGTGACCTGCCATCGGAATTTCTTCCATATATTTCTGGAAGATGCGTTCCTTTTCCGGATTGCCCCAGATTTCGTCTTCGGTTTCTGCCTGGGCTTTTTCGAGTGATACTGCTTTGCGAAGGTCACGGTCTTTGTATGTGAGGCATTTTACAGGGTCGAATCCGAGGACATTTTTGTCCCGGATTCCGTCTGCGATTGAGTATCGGTGCAGTTCGTTGCCGAATACTGTTGCGGTTGTGTTGTGCTTGCGCTGGTTTTCGTCTTGTATCGGTGTGCCTGTGAAGCCGAAGAATATTGCTTTTGGGAAGGTTTCCTTGATGGTCAGGAGCATTTCTCCAAAGGTGGAGCGGTGGCATTCGTCAACTATGAAGACAAGGCGCTTTTTGCGGATTTGTTCGATGTCGTAGCGGTAGTCGATTGCCTCGTCTTTGATATTGCTCATTTTCTGGATTGAGGTCACTATCAGGACTTCGTCTTGGGATGAGCTTTTGAGTTTCTTTACGAGTGATGAGGTGTAGGCAGTGTCATTTACGGTTTCACTGTCGTCGGCGAAGCCTTGGTATTCTCTCAGGGACTGAGTGCCGAGTTCGATGCGGTCAACAAGGAAGATGACTTTGTCTGCATCGCGGCTTTGTGCTATGAGGGTTGCGCTTTTGAAGCTTGTGAGTGTCTTGCCGGAGCCTGTGGTGTGCCAGATGTATCCTCCGTGGTTGTCGACTTCATCCCAGTGTGTTCGCTGTACTTTTTGGCTGATTTCGTTGGCTGCATAGTACTGATAGGATCGGAGTACTTTGAGGCATCCGTCTGATGAGTCTGCAACTGTATAGAATCCGATCAACTGGTGAGCCATCGGGATGGAGAGGAAGGTTTCGCAGATGCGGTACCATTCACAAATCGGTTCGTTGTTGAAGTCTGCCCATTGGAAATAGTAGTCTTTGTTGAAGGTGCCTTCTGGTCCAGGGTTGGCGAAGTATAGCATCTGGGATGGGGTCATCGCTACAAACAGTTGTGTCATAGCGAAGAGTCCGGATGCGAATATTCCTTCGTGGGCGTATTTTTCTATTTGATTGGTGGCCTGGCTTATGGGGATGCCGCTTTTCTTGAGTTCAATGTGGATGAGTGGCATTCCGTTGATGAGGAGTGTAAGGTCTCCTCTGCGGTCTGATGCTACTGGGTTGTCTGTAGGGAATTGTGGTTGGCGGACTATCTGGTAGCGGCTTTGTCCAGCTGCTATTTCCTGTCTGTCGTAGATTTTGAGGCTTACTTCCTTGCCGAGGTGGGTGATGTCATCGGGGTTGTCTCTTGTGATGGTGATGGATTTCCCGTTGATGAGGGAGTTGAGGCGGACTGGAGTCCGGAGGGTGTTAATCTGCTCGATTAGTTGCCTTTTTTCGCCATCGGTAAGCGGATAGTCCCCAAGACGGTCTATGTCCCGGTTGTTTTCGAAGAGAATGTCTGCCCAGTTTTGGAGCAGTTGTGATTCGGTTTGATACTGGAGAACCTTTTCTTCCCATCCGTATGCTATGAGGCGTTCTATGAGAGCGTCTTCAAAGGCTTTTTCGCTTGTGAATGATGTGCTGAATGAGGGCATATAGTAGTGTCAATTATGGGTTTACAAACATTGATTCGAGGCAGGACTGTTTCAATTGCTTGAGGCGGTCGAGTTCTTCGGAGTGAAGGGAAATAAAGGAGTCCAGTTCTCTAAGAAAAGATGAAATCTTAATTTGCTCTTCTTTTATTGGGAACCGGAACGTCATTTTTAAGAAATCATCGTAGTTTATGCTTCTACCATCCCTGATTCCGTAAGTTACCGTCGTCAGACGATGAATGAATTCCTTGGAGTTGAATACAT
This sequence comes from Bacillota bacterium, assembly GCA_029218545.1. Taxonomy (GTDB): domain Bacteria; phylum Bacillota; class Clostridia; order Peptostreptococcales; family Anaerovoracaceae; genus Fimisoma. Next base: position 22,596 of record JAQXRN010000086.1, read on the forward strand.
ATTTCCAATAATATGAATCATGCTTTTCAGGTTCCTTAAATCTTATCACTGTATATGCAGGAGATGTTATGCCTTCCACGTCAGAGTGTGCAAACCCTCCTTGGAATGAACGAAGATGAATTACAAATTGACCAGGCAAAACTCGTTTGTAATCAATTTCATTCTTTTTGTCATGAACAATGATTTTTTCAGAATCATCCCGAATAATCATACCTCTATCCTGTGTGGCTGAAAGGACCGGCAACTCAGGGTGTCCTTTATCTGACACTGATTCAAAAATGTCTCCGGCTGTTTGTTCAATCCACTCTCCGGAGAAT
>JAQXRN010000087.1 GCA_029218545.1 Bacillota bacterium
CAACTGATAATATCATGGAATCAAAGACAACCTGATCTGTATTGTGCGCTATCAGGAAAAACTTTCCGTTCATTTTAGGCATTGCTGCCGATTTTAACTTTTCAAGATCTGAAGTTGTAAAATCCTTTGCAGATTTAGCCACTTCAAGCAAATCTTTAACCTCATATTCTATTTTTTCTTTCTTTAGATAATATTGCTCAAAAGAAGAGGAATAATCGCCAATCTGTGCCTCAATAGTTACCTTATCCCCATTTTTCAGTCCTTCATTATCCTCGATTACATATGTAATATCTATAGGAAAATCATCTTCGTTCATTTTATTAACAACCACTCTGCCGTACCCGTTTGCGCCGAGACATCTGATTTCTATTTTAGACAAATCAAATGCATCCACTTCAATACCTTTTTCAAGGCCTTCAACCTTAAACTTGGTTTGTCCGTTATTAAATTTTGCTTTAAAAAATTCACTCTTTTTTAATGACGACATAACTTCTATTGTGATTTCATCACCATTTGATAGTTTTTCAAGAACTTCGACCTTCTTTCCATTTACGGAATATGAAAAGCTTATGCTTCTCTCAACTTCATCCTGAGCATTTAATACTTCTCCTATGGACTTACCTGATGCTAAAGTTGTGAGCTCATCAAAAAGAGCATCATAGTCATAAAAGTCTCCCTCTTCTATTTTTGCATGTCCATCCACTCCGCTTACTTCAATATTTGAGGAAAAGTATTTTCCTAAATCTATCTTTGTTGCACTTGTACTTAAAGCAATAATCAATAGTAGAATTACCGCAGCAACAACTCCAATAATAACCTTCTTATTCTTCAAAAAATTGTTTATATCAACCTTTTTTTCTTTATTAGTATCTTCGAAATTCATACAAAACGCTCCTATTATCAATAATTACTTAAATCCTAAATGTTAAAATCTTTTTTGCAATCATCGCACAACTGTACTTCTTCACCAAGAATAGTGTAAGATTGGCAGACTTTCTCCTCTTTGCAGTTGAAGCATTCCTGCTTTTCCTGTCCGCAGCCTGCCATTGACATCATTAAAACCATTACTCCAACTAATAAGATCATCATTTTTCTCATTTTTTCTTTCCTCTCTTTCTGCTTTATTATTTAAAATAATATTTAATTCCATACTACGATAACGTCTTTTCTTGAGCCTAAATCCGAATCTTCTAACACTTCATAGTACTCACTTTCCGTATACACATATGTGTTATATCCAATTATGTCGCTTTTCCCTTCTGAGCCATAAAAAGTCAAAACACCTTGATTAGCATACTCATCAAGCTTCTCGTTCCATTGGTTCGGATCTTTTGTCTCAAAAATAATCACTTTATCATCATCCTTTATCCAGTAGTCGGTATACTGTGGTCCATATATGGGGGTTTTAACGGTGACAGTTCTTTCTTTGGTCTGTGCTGTTGTTGAGCTATTATCCAAAACAGGCGAAGCATCGGACGAAGGATTTGTATTATTAGAAGAATCAATTGTGCTTTCTTGTGTTTTTTTAACATCTTTTGCCTGCTGCTGACTTTTTAGGCTATCATCTTGTTCTTTATCGCTGTTTTCTTTTGTTGTTTTGGTATCATCTTTTATTTCAACTTCACTCTGTATACTAACTTCCTTATTGCCATTTGTGCCGTTATCATCTATGAAAGGTTCAATACTCTCTGCATCTTTTAACAACCGACTGCCTGAAATAGAGGCCAAAGCAATTAACATTGATAGTGTAATAGCACCAATGCCTAAATATTTCTTTTTCATTGTTTATTTGTCCTCTAATTTCCTATATTCCAAAAAGTTGCGCACTTCCATGACGTCTCTCCTTAATGGAATAATAATTGCGGCTAATGTAAGTATTGCAGAAACTATGAACTGTAAGGTTTGGCTGTTAAAAATGCTCCCAATCAGTTCAGGAACCCCTATTAGCACTATTGTCGTTAATAATATTGGAACAGCTATAGGAACAACTATTTTGCCAATAATACTGTTTCTGCCTAGCCCTGATATGAAACCTCCAAGTATCTCTCCTTCTTTTATAATAAAATACCAGGATGCCATAATATAAAATACTGCGAATGCAAGTGCATAAATTCCTATGCCCGCTCTTGCTCCATCCATTGAATACATTAAACCCACCAATAGTGTACAAACGATTAACTTGAATACTACTTTTTTCATTTTCTTATCTCCTATCAATTTTTTATTATCCTAAGTAATTGCATTCTTCAACAATGCTTTTAGCTTGTGTTTCGTCTTTTTCCCTGACTGAAGATATGATATATCCTGATTCTGTCAATTCAAACACGGCAGTTCTTTCTGATGTAAAAACCTTTTGAGGAAAATATCTATAATCTGTCATCGTTAATATATAATCCACTTCAACAATGCCGTTTTGTGGACGTGTATCAACTATTTCAACCTGCCAATCAGTAAATAAACCGCCCAAACCGTCTGTCCCTGTAATAATACAGCCGTCCTCCCACATCATTTGGTTATACGGATCAATCGTATTAAAAAACTCTTCATTTATCTCTTTATCAAATCCAATGATTCTACGTATCTCATTAAACTGATCACCTCTTACTTTAATGTAATTGCCAAACACACCTTCGTATGTTCTGTCTGCTTCGGAATCAATCATAATATATTGGTCATTATCAAAAAATGTAGGCATATCTAATGATTCTGTAGCATTCATATATAGATATAACGTGGAATATTGCATCATGGTATACATCTCGTTTTCCGTTACAGGATCTGCTTCACCATAAATAGGCAGATAATAGAACAGTTTCTCTAGAAATTCATAATCCAATTGAGATATTATTTTTTCCTCTATCTGCTCCGGTGTCATATCAGGAGAAGCATCTGATTTGTTCTTTATGATTGCTCCTCCGCCAAATACTATGGTTATTGCTAACAGTCCTGCAATCAGCTTCGCACCCAGCGATTTACTTGTTGCAGCAGCTGCCGCAGATGAAGCTTTTACTTTCTTTCCTGTGCTCAGTATTGTGCCACCATCATTGCTTTTAGCATTTAATGATTTTATTTTTGATAAGGTCAAGTCAGATAACAATGGTGGCTCCACCATTTTCTCCTTTTCCTTAAGCATCCAGATAATAAATGGAATTGGTGCAATACTGTAAAGCTTTGTACCCTTCTTTTCTAATTCCAGAACTTCTTCTCTTATCTTTTTCCTTGCATAGTTTAGTCTGCTCTTAACTGTGTTTTCCGAGCATTCGAGTGCTTCTGCAATTTCTTTAACGGTTAGCTCTTCATAGTAATACATGAGCACACACAGTTTTTGGTCATCACTAAGACTATCTAATATTTTTCCCATCAGACGTTTTGTTTCTGAATAATCTATCGCTTTTTCAGGGACAAAATCCATATATTCGTTTTCTATATGCTCTTCAAAATCTTCATCCTCATTATTCAGCTCATTGAAGAAGATTGGTTTCTTTCTTTTTATGTAGTCCTTGCATTTATTGCCGACAATCATATTGAACCAGGATATTGCTCTTTCAGGCTCTCTCACCATGTCAATTTTATTTATAACTGTCAGATATGAATCTTGCAGCAAATCCTGAACATCATCTTCTTTTTTTAGCATATTTATTGCAATAGAGTATGCCATTTTATATGTACGATTATAAAATTCGCTAAAAGCATTACTGTCATTGCGTTTTAATGCCTCTACGATATCTACTATATCTGCTTTTTCCCATTGAATTTCTTTTCCCATTATTTGCTCCTCTTATGATTGCTTAGAATTATGTTCTTAATGTTTTCTTTTATTAGCAACATTGCTTTATTGTTATAATCATTCTGGTCATTTATCCAATCTATTATTATTTTTCTGATTCGCCTGTCTATAGAAATAAGCTCATTTTTTTCTTCCATCTTTGCCACCATCCTTTTAATTATTTATGCTGTTACTAATATGACGAAGAATGCCGAAAGATGGTTTTAAAATTAGCGGATTTTTTTGCGTATTTTTTAAAAACTTATAAAGAATATAAAATGAGCGCTTAATTGCAAACTGCATAAGCTTGTAACATAATATTACTTTTAAAATTTACCATATATCACACATTATAGTACTTTTATAATCTATATTCAATCATTTTATAGTACTTATCTAATCTATACGGTCTTGCTGAGCTGTGCGGTATAATTTCACTATACAATCGAACGAGGTCATAAATATGATTAGTTATAAGCCATTCTGGAAAACTATTAAAGATAAAAACATGAGTACATACAGGCTTATGAAAGATGAACACATCTCGCCTACAACACTGCAACGAATGCGAAGAAATGAAAATGTCAATTTAAGAACAATAGATGA
>JAQXRN010000088.1 GCA_029218545.1 Bacillota bacterium
CTGTTTTATAGATCATTAAAGGAATAAGCTTTTCAGGGAATTGATACGGTCCATAGTTATTAGAACATCTTGATACAGTTACAGGTAAACCATAGGTTCTATGGTATGCTAGTACAAGTAAATCTGCTGATGCTTTAGAAGTAGAATAAGGAGATGACGTATGAATAGGTGTTTCTTCTGTAAAGAATAAATCAGGTCTATCTAATGGTAAATCACCATATACTTCATCAGTGGATACCTGATGATATCTTTCAATACCATATTTTCTACAAGCATCCATTAATACTTGTGTGCCTAAAATATTGGTAGTTAAGAATGATTCTGGATCTAAGATAGATCTATCTACATGAGATTCAGCAGCAAAATTTACTACGATACTTGGTTTTTCTTCTACAAAGATCTTTTCAATTTCTTTTCTATTACGAATATCTGTTTTGTAGTGTTTGTAGTTAGGGTTCCTTAGTTCTTCCTTGATGGTATTGTGGTTTGCTGCATAAGTTTCTACATCCACATTTAAGACTCTAAAGTCTGGCCTTTCAGCAAGTAATAATTTGCAGAAGCAGTTTCCGATGAAGCCGGAACCGCCAGTTACTAAAATTGTTTTCATTTTTATTTTCCTCCATTATTGGTTGTTTTTTAGTTTAATGATTTTAATAGTCAACTAATAGGCAAAACTAATATGAACATCATTCATCAACAAAGCAAATAAAACTCTTCAGACTTATTTAATATTGCTTTAAAATCATATAAACGTTGTGTCATGATTTTTTGAATGTCACCCTCAGATTTTATCTGTTTCTTAAATTTCTTAAGTATCATTTCCTTAATAATATTCGAATAATCTTTGCCACAATCGTTTATTGTACCATCTTGTCTTTTATATATAGATGATGAATTGATAAAGAACAAATGCTTCTTTTGATACTTCTCATCAAATAAAGCATCTAGTGAAGCTATGTCACAAAATTATTCATAGAAATAATTTTTAAACTTTTCAGCCGTTTTGATTAATTGTAAGCACATTTTAGCTGGAAAATCATCAGAATGACACAATTTTTGATGTGAATTCCAATCAATAACCCTATCAATAAAGTATTCTTCAGTTCATTCAAAAATAGATTTAATATTATGGAGATTATCTATGAAATATAAATCTTCTTTAAACAAAAACGCAAAAGATAATTTTGCTCTTACGTCTCTATCGTAAATAGCAATGTAATCTTTATTTTCATTCGTAAACCTGTTAAATGAACCATGAGCAAATCCATTTCTTAAATGACCAACAAATGCATCAAGAATTGAATCATCTTTCCTTTTCGAAAAAAGCAAAAATGGCCATCAATTTTTTCTTGAATAAGATTAGATTGAAGAGACGCAAGTCCGTCTATTTTTGTGGAAAAATTCATGATATTTGAAAGTTTGATATTAAATAGGATTGAAAGTATTAATTTCACTTGCAAATCATATTTCTTATTCCAGTAATATGGTTTTATCATGTATGACGAAGTGTTCTTATAATCATAAGGGTTCTGTCTAGTCGAAATATTATATGTATACCATAATATATCTTTGATTAAATCGATGTATTTTAGTTTTGAAATATCTACTTGGTTTGCAGTGGTAATATTGGAGAAATTTGAATGTTGAATCAAATATATAAAATCATCTATTTTCATTATTCCCCCCAATTATTATTTCTACTCATCTAATAAAGAAACCATAAACCTTGGTTCCATTATTACAGGAGGCTACCTTTAAAGGAGGTAGCCACAATCCTTAAAATACTATTTTACTTTCTTTTAAAGAAGGATGTTTTTTATCTTTTTCAGATAAAAGAACCTCTCCTACTTCAGGCCATTCAATACCAACAGACTCATCATTCCACATGATTCCACCTTCATCTTCTGGATGATATAATTCATCACATTTGTAGCAGAATGTTGCTGTTTCAGATAAAACTACAAATCCATGCGCAAAGCCTCTTGGAATCATGAATTGATTTCCTTTTTCAGCAGAAAGGATAACTCCTTCCCATTCGCCATAGGTTTTAGATCCTTTTCTTAAGTCTACAGCAACATCGTAAACTTCTCCTTGTGTACATCTTACTA
>JAQXRN010000089.1 GCA_029218545.1 Bacillota bacterium
CTTAGATGAAAGATTAAAATATCTGAGAAATCTTGAAGAAAGAAAAGAAGAAGTAATAAGACTTATTGATGAACAGGGCAAGCTCACAGAAGAATTAAAGCTGGAAATCCAAAAGGCGGAAGTTCTTCAGAGAGTAGAAGATCTATACAAACCTTTCAAGCAGAAGAAAGCTACAAGAGCATCCAAAGCAAAGGAAAAGGGTCTTGAACCTCTTGCTATGATTATTTACGCTCAGGCAAAGACTGAGGGAGATGTTTTAGAAGAGGCGGCAGCCTTTATAAATCCTGAAAAGGAAGTTGAAACTGCAGAAGAAGCTCTTAAGGGTGCCCTTGACATTATCGCTGAAATGATTGCAGATGACCCTGAAATCACTAAGGAAGTGAGAGAAAAGACCTTTGCATCAGGAACTATTCAGACTGAGGCAACAGACCCTGACGAAAAAACCGTATACGAGATGTATTATGACAGAAGCGAAGCTCTTTCCAAGATTCCTAACCATAGAGTTCTTGCTATCAACAGAGGCGAAAAGGAAAAGAAGCTCAAAGTCAAGGTACTGGTAAATGTGGATGAGATTCATGAATTGATTGCAAAATCCGTAATCAGAACAGAAAAGTCAATTTTCTATCCATGCCTTCAGGATACAATTGCTGATGCATATAAGAGACTTATGGCTCCTTCCATAGAAAGAGAAATGAGAAATCTTCTTACAGAGAGAGCTGAGGCCGAGGCTGTGAAGATCTTTGCAAAAAACACAGAGAGCCTTCTGATGGCACCTCCGGTTAAAGGCAAGAAGGTGCTCAGCATCGACCCGGGATACAGAACTGGCTGCAAGGTTGCAGTTCTTGAAGAGACAGGTAAACTGAGAGCATATACAACCATTTATCCTACTGAACCTAAGAATGATATTGCAGGAACTGAAGCAGTTTTGAAGAAAATGGTTGAAAAGTTCGGCGTAGAAATCATCGCCATAGGAAACGGAACAGCTTCGAGAGAAACTGAAGAAGTTGTAGCAAATTTCATCAAGAAAAACGGTTATGACATCCAGTACACCATTGTAAATGAAGCAGGTGCATCTGTTTACTCTGCATCAAAGCTTGCAACAGAAGAATATCCTGATCTTGATGTAACAACAAGAGGTGCAATGTCCCTTGGCAGAAGACTTCAGGACCCTCTTGCAGAACTCGTTAAAATCGATCCAAAGAGCATAGGTGTAGGTCAGTATCAGCACGATATTAACCAGAAGCTTCTCGAAGGCGCACTTACAAATGTTGTTGAGGACTGCGTAAACCGAGTAGGAGTTGATCTGAATACGGCATCACCTTCCCTGCTTTCATACATTGCAGGTATTAACATGGGTATTGCCAAGAATATTGTTAACTACAGAGAAGAAAACGGCAAATTTACTGACAGAAAACAGCTTATGAAGGTTTCTAAGCTGGGCGAGAAGGCATTTAACCAGTGCGCTGGCTTCCTTAGAATTGCAGATGGCAAAAATCCACTGGATGCAACCTCCGTACATCCTGAATCTTATGGTGCAGCAACTGCCATGATGGAAAAGCTGGGAGTAGATCCTGAAACTATCAGAGCAGGTGGAGATAAGACTATCGAGGAAAAGATAAAGCAGGAGTATAAGACAAAGAATCTTTCAAAGGCAATAAGCCAGATGGCAGAAGACCTTGAAATAGGTGAAATGACACTGGCAGATATTGTTGAAGAAATGAAAAAGCCTGCAAGAGACCCTAGAGAAGACGCGCCACCGGTAGTATTCAGAAACGACGTTAAGAGCTTTGATGACCTTAAGATAGATATGGAAATGACAGGCACCGTTAGAAATGTTGTAGATTTCGGAGCTTTCGTGGATATCGGCGTTAAGAACGATGGTCTTGTGCATATTTCGCAGATGAGCGATAAATATATAAAGCATCCAATGGATGTTGTATCCGTTGGAGATACCGTTAAGGTAAAAATTATTTCAATCGACAAGGAAAAGATGAAGGTCGGCTTGACAATGAAGCTATAGACTTTTGCGTTTTGTATTTTTATTAGATTAGGTAGATTAGGGGAAAAATGGTAAAAACGATTATTTTTGATTTTGACGGCACCCTTGTTAATACAAATGATGTTATTGTGGATGCATGGCAGCATACCTACAGGCACTACATTGGCAAGGAAATGCCAAGGGAATATATTGAGAAGAGTTTTGGCGAACCACTTTTGATTACTATGGCGAGGGAGTTCCCGGAGGTGCCACCTGAAGAAAGTGCCGCTATATATAGGCAGCGTCAGAGCGATATGGCCGATGAGATGGTAAAACTGTTTCCCGGCATTGTTGACATGCTGGATGCATTGAAGGCAGCGGGCATAAAGATGGGAGTTGTCACTTCAAGGACAAGAGAGACCACACTCTTTTACATGAACAAATTTTCTATTGCACATTACTTTGATGGTCTTGTAAGCTGCGATGACACCTCCATTCACAAGCCTAATCCTGAACCGTTGCTATTGGGGCTCGAAAAGCTTGGGGCAAAGGCGGAAGAATCCATAATGGTGGGAGATAGTACCTTCGACGTAAAATGCGCCAACAATGCAGGTGTAAAAGCCGTATTGGTAGGCTGGAGGGCAAAAGGAGGAGCTGAAAAGCTGAAGGAATGTCATATCGATTTTGAAATGGCAGAGCCAATGGATATTTTGAAGATTATAAAAGAGGCCTGACGAGGCATAAAACGTCTAATTGCGATATGTTAAATATATATTACGGCAGAGAAAATCTGGATAAAGAAAAATTCATATTCAGCAATGTTTCGGGTAAAACCTTCGTTATGGTGCCCGATCAATACACATTAGAGGCGGAAAGACAAGCTTTCCGCCATCTTGCTATTAAGTCACTTATGGATGTGGAGATAGTATCTGCAACCAGTCTGGGGCAAAACATCCTTGCAGAGCAGGGCGGAAGTAAGAGAAAATTTATTGATAAATACGGACGGCACATGCTTCTCTACAAGGCTTCCAGAGAACAAATGGAGAATCTGCAGATTTTCAGAGGTATGGAAACAAAGGATTCATTTATTGAATCTGTCAATAACTTTATTTCCGAAATGAAGCAGTATAACTGCAGCGCAGAAGACCTTAAAGAAATGGCCATGGCAAGTGGAGGAGACACATATACATGTAAAAAGCTTTTAGATGTATATACCATCTTTGCACAATATGAAAAGCTTATCGAAGGAAAATATACAGATTCAGAGGATTACATCGATCTGTTTTTAGATAGAATAAAGGACTCCCAGCAGATAAAAGGTTCAAAAGTCTGGGTGTATGGTTATGACAGCTTTGCCCCTAAAACCCTTGAGCTCATTGGACGATTGATTGAAACGGCAGAAGAAGTAAACATTGTTCTGACATGGGATCAAAAGGGTCGTGACCGGGAGCTGTTCCAGCTTACTGCCATGGTCATAAACAGATTGGAGTCCGTTGCAAAGTCATCAGGTGCGGAGGTTATAATAAAACAAATCCCGGATGAATTTGTGTTAAGTTCAACCAGAGAAGCCTTGAGACATGTTGAAAAGGAGCTGTACGCTTTGCCTGCACAGAAATGCCAAGAGGATGACGGCATCACCCTTATTGAAGCAGCAAA
>JAQXRN010000090.1 GCA_029218545.1 Bacillota bacterium
TTAATTGAATTGATGCTTTTTTCATCAGAGTCCCCATATTTTTCTTCCAGATACTTCCAGTCTGGGAACCAAAATAAAGCGAATACTGCGTTTGCGTTTTTGCTCAAAGTATTGGGATATTTGAATAATGCGATTAAAAACATCAATTCTAAGCATGGATACTTCATCAATCACTATGGTATGAACCCCTCGTAATGCTTTTGGAATTTTGGTAATTGGTTCTGTAGTCTGTACTTTGGTATCAAGCTCAAATGCCTTATGGACTGTTATCCCACCTAAATTGGATGCAGCTTTCCATGTGGGTGCTAATACCAAAACTTTTTTCCTTTCCTTTTTGGATAAGGACTTCAGATATTGCTGAATGAGATAACTTTTACCAGTACCAGCAGCTCCTATTAAGAGTAAGTTTTCTTTAGTGTTGGTTAAGATTTCAGAAGGTTTGAGCTGCGCTTGTTCCAAAGCAGCTGTACTTTCTGCCCTGTAAGCGCAGTAAAGAGACCCAGATTGCATGGAATTTACATCTGCTTCGGACAAGCCGCTATTGCCCTTCTCTTCACTTAATATAGGAAAATCTGACCACCCCCACTGCGCAAATTGTTCTTCCTCGGCAGCTGTGACCTTCCTGTTTTTTGTGATGACACGCCTGACAGTCTTAATGCTTACGCCGACTTGCTCTGCAATTTCTCGTGCAGTCAAACCTTCCCCATGTAACTGAACGATTTTCCTCTCCCGTACAGTCTTTTGGGTCTTGCGGCACGCCATCTCCTGTAAGCGTTTCTTATTTCTGTCGGGGTCAAGAGCTTCATATTCTTCTGCGTGGATATCCAACAGTTCTTTTATTGCCTGATTCGTATATTTTAGCTTGGATTCTCGCAAATCAATGCTCAAAAAGATATGTTTTCTCAGTTTATCATCAGAAAACGGAGGTATCAGCATTGCGTTAATCTCAGTTGTTTTGGCCTTTGCTTCGCTTGGCTCCAGGTAGGCCAGGAAGGTACAGTAGCAAATGCACAGAAATACCATTCGTTTTTCTCCGATTTCAAATTTACGCATTTTCAGCCATTGTGTCAGCCAGCCAATTCGATGTTCCATCACCGTCTGAATGCGGCGATTACTGTTCTTTTTCATTGCATCATCCTTTCTAATTTGTGCCTCCAATATAGAAGAAACTCACTTATCGTTTCTTTTGAGAGGATGCACCGCAATTATTAAGACGGATGATGCGGGGAGATTGTTTATTGGCGTTCAGAATAAAGCTGCATAAAAGCAAAAAGAGAGGCCGTGCATAATGCACAGCCCCTCTTGGCAAAATGTATTATTTGTTTTCCTGATTCGGCGTTGTCGAGTCAATGAGCCACGAAAGCCGCTGGTTTGTCTGGATTTTGAAGTCTTGCAGATTCCTCAGCTCTTCTTCCATCTGCAAATCCATCGGGTGAACATGGGTGTTCCGCTGCTCAACGTACTTACAATTTTTCTCACAGTCTGTCTCGCTGCTGATGCCGTCCAGACTGAATTGCTTTTCTTCAATGTGACTGTAGAGCTTCCTCCTCAAGCGGCTGCTATTGGGCGTTGACTCGTTTAGCTTGCAAAGTAGGGTCAGCTTGATACGTTCAGCCACAAATACTGGATTTTTTCCGCTCTTCTCAAGGCTGTTCCTAAGTGCCTGAAATGCCTTTTCGTCATTTGGGAAACTGCGTTCTTTCGTATATTTCACTTTTTCGGATTGCAACGCTGCCAGGTACTCATTAAAAATACGGTTATCCAGCTCGTTTTCAAAAACACGGCACAGTTCAATATAGACAGGGCAAACGTCAAATTTTTCTGAATTTAATGACATTTCTAAGGACACAGCGGTTATCAGAAATTTTTGAGACAAAGCAGTAACAGAATCAAAGCAGGGAAACATCCTTCTGGCTTTTTTCTCATAATTTGTCAGAATCGATTGGGGAATGGCATCTTCATAGGTGTTCAATAGGCTATGGATTGTATCCAAGTCTTCCTGGGAAATTTCCAAGAAGCCATCTTCGTCAGGGGAAAGCTTCATTTTATGGATTAACTCTCGCAGCATGAATGTGTTTTTCTGCATTCTTTCTATGGCATCTGCACATTCATTTAGTTCTGCCGCTATTTCATCGGCCCGAAGCTCTATTTCTTCCTCATTTTGCAGAGTTCTGTATGCTTGCCTTGTAAGCCGATTCAGGCATTTCATTAACGGGCCATAGGGTTCCTCTGGATAAGGCGAATTTTTCTCCAACTGATATATCGCAGTCATCTTTGCTTTATCGAATAGATATCCCTCATAGGACGGCGGCGCATTGTGCGTTCTTACATAATGTCCCCGAACATAAACATCCCAAATGGTTCTGTCTCCCTTGGTATAATAAACAAGCAACAGCTCAATTCGGTTTTTTCGCACAGAATCTAACAGGGCATCGATATGTGTTTGCATATCATACTGATAGAACTTCCTGTTCGTCTGGAATCCCTCAGCATCACAAACCCAGCCAATTAACTCCCTATCATGGAATAGCTGCCAACGACAGAAAAAATCGTTGCCATCAATGCTATACCAGTTCTTGCATTGATTTTCGTCATAGGGAACATCCACTGTATCGGATTGATGGCTTTCCTCCTCCGTTTGGTTCTGGGAGGGGTACAGAAAATCATTTAATTCCTCAGCACTCAGCGTGTAGGGGTCTCTATCAAAGGTGAAGATATCATCGGGGCCAGATTGTGGACACGCATACTCACAAAAAG
>JAQXRN010000091.1 GCA_029218545.1 Bacillota bacterium
TTCCCTCCTGAATTCTAGGTCCCCTTCCAGGTCTGCCATAATTTGGAATCTGCGGATCCTCGTGCATATCGTTTCCAATGCCGTGACCCACAAAGTCTCTTATCACTCCAAACCCTTCACCTTCAACTGTAGTCTGTATAGCATTTGAAATGTCAGAAATTCTATAGCCAACCTTCGCAAATTCAATTACTTTGAAGAAGGCTTTTTCTGCAGTTTCTATTAAATGCTTTGCTTTATCGCTTATCTTACCTACGGCATAGGTTCTGGCTGCATCAGCCATATAACCCTGATTGTCGACAACAAGGTCAATGCTGACTATGTCTCCCTCCACAAGGATTCTATCCTTTGTGGGAATTCCATGAACCACCTCATCGTTTACAGAAACGCACACGCTTGCGGGATATCCGCAGTAGCCTTTTTCTGCAGCTATCATTCCAAAATCCTTAACTCTTCTTTCAACAAAGCTGTCAATATCCAGAGTGGATATCCCTGGCTTTATCACATCGTTAAGTTCTCTTAAAATGAGGCTTGTAACCTTACCGGCTTCGCGCATCAACTCAATTTCCTGTCTTGATTTGATGATGATCATATTATTCACCTAAAGCGTTTACGATGTCTGCAAATACATTATCCAGGCCAGTTGCACCGTCAATATGAGCAATGTTGCCAGCCTTTTCGTAATATTCGATTAAAGGCATTGTCTGTGCTTCGTAGACTTCGATTCTGTTTGCTACGGTTTCTGCATTGTCGTCGGCTCTCTGAATCAGAGTTCCGCCGCATACATCACAGATTCCTTCCTGCTTAGGAGGAATATTTACAACATGATAGCTGGCACCGCATGCTTTGCATACGCGTCTGCCTGTTAATCTTGTCATTAATTCTTCCTTTTCAACAGCGATGTCCAGCACCTTATCTATTTTAGAATCGTGTGCAGCTAAGAATTCATCCAGCTTTTCTGCCTGATAAACAGTTCTTGGAAAACCATCCAGTAAGAAACCGTTTTTACAGTCATCTGCAAGAAGTCTTGTTGTTGCAATTTCAATTACTAAATCGTCTGGAACAAGTTCGCCCTTATTCATGTATTCCTGAGCTTTCTTGCCGAGCTCTGTTCCATTTTTGATATTTTCTCTAAAAATATCGCCTGTGGAAATGTGTGGAATATTGTATTTTTCTACTATTCTTACCGCCTGGGTACCCTTGCCGGCACCTGGAGGCCCTAAAAGTATAGTTCTAAGCATTTTTCTAAATCCTCCTATTTAAGAAATCCCTGATAATTTCTCATCAGCATCTGATTTTCAAGAGCTCTTACAGTTTCAAGTGCAACACCTACTGCGATTAACAGTGATGTACCACCGAAATGAATATTTAATGGAGTTAAAACGCTTACTACAGTTGGTAATGTAGCAACTAAAGCAAGGAAAATAGCCCCTACAACAGTAATTCTTGACATTACTTTCTGTAAATATTCTTCAGTAGCCTTACCAGGTCTGATTCCCTGGATAGAACCACCATTTGCTTTCATGTTGTTTGCTATATCTTTTGGGTTGAATGAAATACCCGCATAGAAGTAAGTAAACGCGATAATAAGCACGATGTTAAGTACACCGTAAATCCATACTCCAGGGTTACCAGCTGGTGATAACCACTTTGTTACAAACTCAGTAAAACCTGAATTTGGGAAGAAGTATGTGATTGTTAGTGGGAACTGAAGTAATGATAATGCAAAGATGATTGGAATAACACCAGTCTGGTTAACCTTGATAGGAATATGTGTTGACTGACCGCCGTACATCTTTCTTCCTACAACTCTCTTAGCATAATTAACAGGAATCTTTCTCTGTCCTTCCTGAATGAGAACTACACCTGCAATTACTAAAACTCCAACTACAACAAAGATTAATAATGTAATAACGGAAATTGTTCCGTCTGATACACTTACAAACAAGCTACGAATTCCACTTGGGATTCTAGCAACGATACCGGCGAAGATTAACAGAGAAATACCATTACCTACGCCCTTTTCGTTAATCTGCTCTCCTAACCACATTAGGAATGCTGTACCTGCTGTTAAAACAAGTACAATTACGATGATTGAAAATGCGCTTCTGTCAACAATTGCTCTTCTGAACAGACCAACGGTTAAACCGATTGCCTGTACCAGACCGAGTACAACTGTCAGATAACGAGTAATCTGCGCCATTTTCTTTCGACCTTCTGTTCCTTCTTCAGCTAATCTCTGGAAGTAAGGGAAAGCGATTGTGAGCAGCTGAACAATAATTGATGCTGTGATGTATGGTGTAATACTCAGAGCGAAAATTGTCAAGTTACTGAACGAACCACCGGAAAACAGGTCGAATAATTCGAAAAGACCTGCATCCCCAGTGAACATTTCAGCTAATACTGCTCTGTTGATTCCAGGTACCGGAATACATGATCCGATACGGAATACAACTAGCATCAGCAGAGTGAAAATCATCTTTGATCTAATTTCAGCAACTTTCCACGCTTGAGCGATGGTTTTAAGCATGCCCATTAGATCACCTCAGCCTTTCCTCCTGCAGCTTCAATCTTTTCAACAGCAGTCTTACTAAACTTTTCAGCCTTAATTGTTAATGCTACATTTAAAGTTCCTTCGCCTAAAACTTTAACGCCGTCTTTAACCTGCTTAACGATTCCTTTTTCTTCAAGAAGAGCCTGAGTAACTTCTGTTCCTGCTGCGAATACGTTTAATTCTTCAACATTAACGATAGCATATTCTTTTGCCCACTTGTTGTGGAAGCCTCTCTTAGGTAATCTTCTGTATAAAGGCATCTGACCACCTTCGAAGCCTAATCTAACGCCGCCACCTGATCTTGAGTTCTGACCATTCATACCTCTACCAGCAGTTTTACCCTGTCCAGTAGCAGTACCGCGACCTTTTCTCTTAGGTGCCTTAGTAGCACCCTGTGGTGCTTTTAATTCATGTAATTTCATCCTTGGCACCTCCTTAAATTTCTTCAACTTTTACAAGATGTGAAACTTTAGCGATAGCTCCGCGTGTTGCAGGAGTATCAGCAAGTTCTACAGTCTTGTTTAATTTCTTCAATCCTAACGCTTCAACAACTGCTCTCTGCTTAGGGGAAGCGCCAATTGTGCTTTTTGTTAAAGTAATCTTTACCATTTTTGCCATTTTTCGTTTCCTCCTAACCTAAGATTTCTTCCTTAGTCTTTCCTCTAAGTTTTGCAACCTTTTCTACAGTCATCATAGTCTTAAGACCTTCGATTGTAGCATAAGCCATGTTGCATGTGTTGTTGGAGCCGATGGATTTAGCTCTAACGTCTTTGATACCAGCAGCTTCAAGTACTGTACGTACGGATGAACCTGCGATAACTCCTGTACCCTGTGCAGCAGGCATGATCAGAACTCTTCCAGCTCCGAAAACACCAAGGTTTCTGTGTGGTACAGTTGTTCCTACTGTTGGAACATATATTAAATTCTTCTTTGCATCTTCTTCAGCTTTTCTTACAGCTTCAGGGATTTCAATTGACTTACCAAGGCCAACACCTACGTAACCATTGCCGTCACCAACAACTACTGTTACGCTGAATCTCATGTTTCTGCCGCCCTTAACTGTCTTTGAAACTCTTCTGATGTCAACGATAGTTGACTTTAAGTCCAGCTTGGATGCATCAACGATATTACGCATTCCTTTTTCCTCCTGTTAGAATTTTAATCCGCCTTCACGAGCGCCATCTGCTAATTCTGCAACTCTTCCGTGGTATAAGAAACCGCCTCTGTCGAAGCAAACTTCTTCAATACCCTTAGCAACAGCCTTCTTAGCAAGAGCTGCGCCTACCTTCTTTGCTGCTTCCTTATTTCCACCATAACCGATTTCTGCCTTTAAGTCTTTGTCAAGAGATGATGCGGAAACTAAAGTTACTCCGTTAACGTCATCGATGATCTGTGCAGAAATATTCTTGCTGGATCTGAAAACGCAAAGTCTTGGTCTTTCAGGAGTTCCATAAAGATTTTTTCTTACTCTTTCGTGTCTTTTAACACGCTTGTCGTTTCTGCTTACTTTAGCCATTTCACTTCACTCCTTTCCTACTTACCAGTCTTGCCTTCTTTTCTGCGGATAACTTCATCAACATACTTGATACCCTTACCCTTATATGGTTCAGGCTTTCTCCATGCTCTGATGTTTGCCGCATAGTTTCCAACAAGTGCCTTATCGATACCCTTTACAACAACTTCTGTTGCGGAAGGAACTTCAGTTGTGATTCCTTCTGGGTCTTCAAGTTCTACAGGATGTGAATATCCAAGGTTTAACACTAATGTCTTACCTTTCTTTTCAGCCTTATAACCAACACCTACAAGCTGCATCTTCTTTTCGAAGCCTGCTGTAACGCCTGTAATCATGTTAGCAATTAATGTTCTAGCAAGTCCGTGCTGAGCTCTGTGATCTCTGTGATCTGATTCTCTGGAAACGTTTACAACGCCTTCAGCTACTTCAACTGTGATTAACTTGCTGATTTCTTGTTCTAACTGTCCCTTAGGTCCTTTAACAGTAACTACATTGTTTGCATCTACTGTTACTTCTACGCCGGCAGGAACAACTACAGGTTTTCTACCAATTCTTGACATTTATCTGTTCCTCCTACCATACATAACAAATTACTTCGCCGCCAACTCCAAGCTTTCTTGCTTCCTTGTCGCTGATTACTCCGTGAGAAGTGGAGATAATTGCGATACCAAGTCCGCCTAAAACTCTTGGAACTTCGCCAGCTTTTGCATATTTTCTTAAACCAGGCTTTGAGATCTTCTTGATTCCAGTGATTACTCTTTCCTTGTTAGCACCGTACTTCATTGTGACCTTAATCATGCCCTGTTTATTATCATCTATTATTTCGAAATCCTCAATGTAGCCTTCTTCTTTTAAAATTCCTGCGATTGCCTTCTTCATGTTGGATGCTGGAATTTCAACAGTTTCATGACCTACAGTATTGGCATTTCTGATTCTAGTTAGCATATCTGCTATAGGATCTGTCATTGTCATTACAGTATTTCTCCTTTCATTAAATTACCAGCTTGCTTTTCTTACGCCAGGAATTTCACCCTTGTAAGCAAGCTCTCTGAAGCAAATACGGCAAATACCGTATTTTCTTAATACAGCATGAGGTCTTCCGCAAAGTCTGCATCTAGTATATGCACGTGTTGAGTATTTAGGTTTTCTCTGCTGTTTAACCTTGAGAGATGTTTTTGCCATGATTCCCTCCTATTATTTTTCAAACGGCATGCCAAGAAGTTCAAGTAATGCCTGAGCTTCTTCGTCAGTCTTAGCCGTAGTAGTAAATACAATGTTCATACCTTTGATTGTATCAACCTGATCATAGTTGATTTCTGGGAAGATTAACTGTTCCTTGATACCCATAGAATAGTTTCCTCTGCCGTCAAAAGAGTTCTTGCTAACACCCTTAAAGTCTCTTACTCTTGGAAGGGAGATGTTGAAAAGTTTGTCAACAAATTCGTACATGTTGTCTCCTCTAAGAGTAACCTTTGCACCTACAGGCATTCCCTGTCTAACCTTGAAGTTAGCGATGGACTTTTTAGCCTTAGTAACAACCGGTCTCTGTCCGCTGATTAAAGCCATTTCTTCAACTGCGGATTCAATAACTTTAGCATTGTCCTTAGCTTCGCCAAGACCCATGTTAATAGTTACTTTTTCTAATTTTGGAACTTCCATTACATTCTTGTACTGGAATTTTTCTTTTAATTCAACGAAAACTTTTTCGTCGTACATTGTTCTTAATCTTGCTGTCAAAGTTTTCTCCTCCTTTCCTAGTCGATTACAGCGCCAGTCTTCTTGGACACTCTTACTTTCTTTCCGTTTTCGATCTTATAGCCAACTCTTGTTGCTTCCTTACCGTCATAAAGCATTACGTTGGAAGCATCGATAGGTCCTTCCATATGCTTGATTTCAGCAGGTGATTTCTGAGTAGCCTTAGCATGCTTAGTCTGCATGTTAACGCCTTCTACAACAACCTTGTTTTCTTTTGGCATAGCCTTAAGAACTTTTCCGGATTTGCCTTTATCTTTACCAGTGATTACTACCACTGTGTCGCCTTTCTTAATACGCATCCTTGTTCACCTCCTACAGTACTTCCGGTGCCAATGACACGATCTTCATGAAGCCCTTTTCTCTGAGCTCTCTAGCAACCGGTCCGAAGATACGAGTACCAACTGGATTCTTATCTTCTTTATCTTTAATGATTACTGCAGCATTCTGGTCGAACTTTACATAGCTTCCGTCTGCTCTTCTAGCACCGTGCTTAGTTCTAACAACTACAGCTTTCACAACGTCACCTTTTTTTACAACTCCACCTGGAGTAGCTTCTTTAACTGCACATACGATGATGTCGCCGATATTTGCATACTGGCGGCTTGTGCCTCCAAGGATACGGATGCAAAGAAGTTCTTTTGCACCGGAATTGTCGGCAACTTTTAATCTAGTTTCTGTCTGAATCATGATCTAGTGCCTCCTTATTTAACTTTTTCAATAATATTCACAAGTCTCCATCTCTTATCCTTGGATAATGGTCTTGTTTCCATAATTCTAATCTTATCGCCAATCTGGCATTCGTTGTTTTCATCGTGAACTTTAACTTTCTTGGTTCTCTTTACTGCTTTTCCGTAAAGGGAATGTCTTACGAAGTCTTCGATTGCAACAACTACAGTCTTATCCATCTTGTCTGAAACAACAACTCCGACTTTAGTCTTTCTTCTATTTCTTTCAACTGTCATATTACATCCTCCTTCCTACTAGCCCTGAACCTTAGCCAGTTCTTTTTCTTTGATGATAGTTTTTACTCTTGCGATATCCTTCTTAAGTTCTCTCATCTTAACAGGGTTTTCTAACTGTCCTGTTGCGTGCTGGAATCTTAAGTTGAATAATTCTTTTTTCATCTTTGACAGTTCAGTGTTTAGTTCAACTTCTGTCATAGTTCTCATTTTCTTTAATTCCATTATGCTTCACCACCCTTTTCTTCGATTTCCTTGATGGCAAATTTACATTTAACAGGCAGCTTGTGGGAAGCAAGTCTCATAGCTTCTCTTGCTTTTTCTTCGGAAACCCCTTCGATTTCAAACATAACTCTGCCTGGTTTAACTACTGCTACCCAGTACTCAGGTGCACCTTTACCGGAACCCATACGTACTTCAGCAGGCTTCTTTGTTACTGATTTGTGTGGGAAAATTTTGATATATACTTTACCACCTCTTTTAATAGATCTTGTCATAGCTACTCTGGCAGCTTCGATCTGGTTAGAAGTGATCCATCCACATTCCTGTGCAACTAATCCGAATGAACCGTAAGTGATTGTGTTACCCTTAGTTGCAACGCCTTTCATTCTTCCTCTGTGAACTCTTCTACGTTTAACGCGCTTTGGCATTAACATGGCTTAGTTCCTCCTTTCCATACTATTATTCTTCAGTTTCTACAGCAGTTTCTGGTGCTGCTTCAACCTGTGGTTCTACTTTTGGAGTTTTTCTTACTCTTGGGTTTACAGCCTTTGGAGCTTCTGCTCTTTCGTTTCTGTTTCTACCCTGACGTTCACGTCTTTCACCGTTGTTACGTCTGTCACGTCTTTCACCGTTCTTAGGTCTTCTTTCTCTCTTTTCACGCTTTTCTTCACGAATTGCACTCTTTAGACCCTTATCAAGAACTTCGCCGTGGTTGATCCAAACCTTAACACCGATTTTACCGTAAGTTGTATCTGCTTCAGCAAAACCATAGTCGATATCAGCTCTTAATGTATGAAGAGGAACATTGCCTTCGCTGTAGCTTTCGCTTCTAGCGATTTCTGCTCCGCCAAGTCTACCGGATACTGTTACTTTGATACCCTTTGCGTTAGCTTTCATTGTTCTGCCGATTGCCTGTTTCATAGCTCTTCTGAAAGTAACACGTCTTTCTAAAGCCTGAGCAACTGATTCTGCAGTAAGCTGTGCATCAAGTTCAGCTCTTCTTACTTCTTCAATTGAAATTTCAACTTCCTTGCCGGTCATCTTCACTAAGTCCTTCTTAAGAACTTCGATGCCGTCTCCGGATCTTCCAATTACCATTCCTGGCTTAGCAGTCAGAATGATAACTCTAATCTTGCTTTCTGAAGCTCTTTCGATAAGAACTTTAGATACGCCAGCTACATATAATTTTTTCTTTACATATGTTCTTACTTTATTATCTTCAGCAAGGAAATCTGCAAAGTTTTTCTTATCTCCATACCACTTGGAGTCCCAGTCTTTGATAACGCCCACTCTCAAACCATGTGGACTAACTTTCTGACCCATTAGTGAACCTCCTTATTCTTTTTCTTTAAGAGTAACGCCAACGTGGCTGCTTCTCTTTAAGATAATTGATGCTCTACCCTGAGAACCAGCTCTCCATCTCTTCATTGTAGGACCCTGGTTAGCGTAGATTTCTGCAACGTATAAATTGTCTGGATTCATATCGAAATTGTTTTCAGCGTTTGCTGCAGCTGACATAACAACTTTTTCTACGATTTCAGCACCCTTACCAGGTGTGAACTTTAAGATAGTTAATGCCTCATTTAAGTCTTTGCCTCTTACTAGGTCTGTAACAGGTTTTAGCTTGATAGGAGACATTCTAACATATTTAGCAACTGCTTTTGCTTCCATTTTTATTATCTCCTTTCTTATCTCTTAACCTTTGAAGACTTGTCTGCTGCATGTCCTCTGTAGTTTCTTGTTGGAGCAAATTCTCCAAGTCTGTGTCCTACCATATCTTCTGTGATATAAACAGGAACGTGTTTCTTACCATCGTGTACTGCGATAGTGTGTCCCACCATCTGTGGGAATATTGTAGATGGTCTTGACCATGTTTTAATAACTTTCT
>JAQXRN010000092.1 GCA_029218545.1 Bacillota bacterium
ACATCAAACGCTTCCAGTGCGCTTTTAGCAGGGATTGGCTTGCTGTCGCCATGCTTAACCTGAGTCATAGTAACAAAAGCGATTACTGCAAACACTGCTGCATAAGGGAACAATGTCCAATAGCCTACATGCTCAAGGAAATATCCCGATAATACAGGTGTCAGTACCTGCGCAGACATGGAGAATGTATAATACATTCCCGTAAACTTTCCAATATCACTGCCTTTGCACATCTCAACAACCATAGGGTATGAGTTTACGTTGATGGATGCCCATGCAACGCCCACCAGGAAGAATACGATGTTGATAGCAAAGGTAGGTTCTTTAAAGAAATAGCCTGTTCCAAAGGATGCAGCAAGAACTGCAACACCAAAGAGGATGACCTTCTTTCGACCCAGCTTTGAGGAAATGATGCCGACAGGAACAAAGGAAACCAGCGCGCCGACTGAAGCAACCATTAGAGCTCCGGCAAATGATCCTCCATTCATTCCCCACATTTCTGTAGCATATTTTGAAAAAGCAGAAGTAACTGCATTATATGCCATGTACCAGAAGGCAACTGAAAGAAGAATGAAAATCAGGCTTCGTTTAACGTCTTTAGGCAGTTTTCCGCCTCCAGAAGTTTCCTCTTCTTCTTCATCTTCAATGCCCCATTCCTTTTCCAGAGCAATTCTCTCATTGACCATCTTGTTTTCGTCAACTTTCGTAACGATAACCACTAAAGCGATTACCATTATTGCTGAAACTGCCGCAAAAAGTGGCTGATAGTTCGGTGTCTTACCGTCGCCTACAAGGAACATTACCAGAATAAGTGCTGTGATAGTACCTACTGCACCCATAAGATTGATAATGGCATTGCCCTTAGATCTCAGGGGTTTAGGCGTTACATCCGGCATCAGAGAAACTGCAGGTGAGCGGAAAGTGCTCATTGACATCAGTGTCAAAAGTAATGCACCGATAAAAAACACAAGATTTCTGCTGTTTGCTGCAATTGGAAGCAGCGTCATAAATGTTACAGATAAAATCGTTCCCACGAAGATAAACGGTGTACGTTTTCCTTTTTTGTGGTTTATCTTGTCGGACCAAGCTCCAAACAACGGAAGCATAATCAGTGCGAAAATGTTATCCAATGCCATAATTCCGCCGGAAATAGTATCTCCCATATTAAAGGAATACTTAAGAATCAGAGGAATTATGTTGTCATAAACCTGCCAAAAGGCGCTGATTGCCATAAAAGCAAATCCCACCAGAATGGTTTTCTTGTTATCTAGTTTCATTTTCTATTCTCCTATGTAATTCTTTTATATTGTCAAAAATATAAGTCGGTCTAACATTATATCTGTCAATATCTTCTAAAGTTCCTTCACCCGATAGGACAAAACACGTATCCACCCCTGCGTTTAAGCCGCAAGCGATGTCGGTGTAAAGTCTGTCCCCTATAATCAGTGTTTCTTCCGGACTGAAACCTGCCATATTCATGGAAAGCTGCGCCATGTCAGGCTGAGGTTTTCCAATGAAATATGGAGCTCTTCCTGTTGCAGTTTCAATCATTTTACACATACTTCCGCAGTCCGGAACATATCCGAAATCTGTCGGACAAACCCAATCAGGATTTGTTGCATAGTAGTCAAGCTTCCTGCCTGATTTTAAGCCTTCGGTGAGCATCTTGCACACGTCCTCAAGCTTTTTATATGTCAGTTCTCTGTCAAAACCGCACAGGATAATTTCCACATGTGGGGAGCCATCGGTGGTAATATTAAACCCCGCTTCTCTCATCTGCTTCTCAAAGGAGCCTGTTCCCATAAGATAAATCAGCCTGCCGCCTGCACCTTTGCCATACGCCTTATTCAAAAAATGTATGGTTGCTGAAACAGATGTCATAAAGTCTTTCTCCGATGCTCTGATTCCAAGCTTCGCAAGTTTTTCCACATAGGCATCTGTACTCTTTGATGAATTGTTTGTCATAAAAATATACTTTCCACCCTTTTTGACAATGGATTCAAGGAATTCTTGCACTCCATCAAATAAACAATCGTCAAGATAGATAGTTCCATCCATATCCAGCAGAAAAAGCTTTTTATCTTTCAAGCTCATCATTTCACCTCATCAGTTTCCTTAGAAAATATTCAGCGGCTTTCTTCGTTCTTTGACCTCGTCGGGAATAGGAATGTTGTTGTTTTTCCTTGTTGCCCACCACACGCGGTTAAAGCTTACGCCAAGGCACATTACCCACGCAAGGAACCAGAACCAGAACATGAGTGCCACAATATTGGAAATGGAACCGTAAAGTATATCGTAGTTAGCCGATAATCCTGTATAAAAAGTGTAGAAATATGTCACTGCCCAAAAGCCTATGGCTGCAAAAATACTACCCGGAATAATGTCCTTGAAAGGAACCTTCTTGGTAGGCAGCATATAGTAATTGCTGGATATCATTAAAAAGTACAAAAATATGGCAATAGGCCAGCGCAACAGAACCCATGCTGCTCTGGAAATATCATCTCCTATTACATCACCAAAGATAATATTTACTATTATTTCTCCATAAACAAGCACCACCAGAGAAAAACCTAAGGTAAAGATAGTCATAAGAATATTTCTGATGGATTTTAACCTGTCACGGACAAAGCCTTTTCCAACAACCTCGCCATCTGTGAAAGTATAATTGGCTACTCTCATCAGCGCAAACTGAACTCTGGATGCTGACCACAAGGCTATCACAGCCAGAACCAGGTTGTTTATTCCCGATGGAGAATACTCTAGCATGCCCAAAAGATCCTTTCCACCTTCGGCAGATACGTTTTCAGTAACCCACCCCTGAATTTCATTAAGGGATAGAGAAAACAGACCGAGTAGCTGCGAAAGCAGAATCAGTATCGGTATTATGGAAAGGAACAGCGAAAAGGCAATTTGTGCTGCAACACCCTGATAAAACGGATCTTGAAACTGCGCAATCAGCATGACAAACAGTGACTTAATCCTTTTTCCCAGTTCAATAACGGTCTTCTTCATTTAAGCATTTTCCCTTTCTAATAGCAGTCCCTCTAGGACTTCAAGTGCTTTAGCTCTATGGCTTATTTCGTTTTTTTCTTCTTCAGAAAGCTGTGCAAATGTCTTTTCGTATCCATCCGGTACGAACAGAGGATCATATCCAAAACCATTTTCCCCTGTAGGAGCCTCAATTATTCTACCCGGACACTCTCCACGAGCAACCAGAGTTTCTCCTCCCGGGTATACCAGAGTAATTACAGAAATGAATTTTGCCTTTCTGTCTTCTGCGGAAAGTCCATTAAGGAGCTTAATAAGCTTCTCGTTGTTCTTATTGTCATCGCACTCTTCTCCTGCAAATCTTGCAGAATACACACCAGGTGCACCTCCAAGGTAATCCACCATAAGTCCTGAATCGTCGGCAACGGTTATTTCGCCACAGGCCTTCATTATCTCATATGCCTTTTTGTAAGAATTTTCTTCAAAGGTCTCGCCATCCTCCTCGATTTCAAAATCGGGAATTCCTGCGTCCTTCCTTGATACAACTTCCATACCAAATTTGCTCATAATAGCCTGTATTTCTTTAATCTTATGAGCATTTGAGGAAGCGGCAATAATTCTCTTCATAACAATATTTCTCCTAATACTATATTTCTCCTATAATTTCCTTCTGTTTTTCATGTAAATCACTGCAGCCCTTGGCAGCTAAAGTAAGAAGCTCTGTAAGCTCTTCAGGGCGGAAAGGTCTCTCCTCCCCTGTTCCCTGTATTTCAATATATTCGCCTTTGTCTGTCATTACTACATTCATGTCTACCATAGCCCTTGAATCTTCCTGATAGCAAAGGTCAAGGATGCTCTCATCATCTGCAATGCCTACGCTTATTGCAGAAACAAAACCTGTCACAGGGATTTCTTCAATCATGCCTTCAGCCTTCATCCATTTCATAGCTTCAACCATGGCAACAAATGAACCTGTAATGGACGCAGTTCTTGTACCTCCATCAGCCTGAATAACATCGCAGTCAATCCATATTGTACGTTCTCCTAGCTTTGACATATCAACTACAGAACGAAGTGCTCTGCCTATGAGTCTCTGAATTTCAACACTTCTTCCATCTGTCTTGCCTTTGTCTCTCTTCTTGCGTGTACCTGTTGAACCGGGAAGCATTGCGTATTCAGCTGTTACCCAGCCCTGTCCTGTTCCCACAAGGTGTCTTGCAGTTGTGTTTTCTACAATTGCTGTGCATATAACCTTAGTATTACCCATTTCTATTAAAACAGAACCCTGAGGGCTCATAAGATAGTTGTTTGTTATTTTAACCGGTCTGATCTGGTCATTTAAT
>JAQXRN010000093.1 GCA_029218545.1 Bacillota bacterium
GATTCAGAGCCAAAGCTCTTGCAATGGCAATTCTCTGCAGCTGTCCGCCTGACAACTGATGAGGATAGCTGTTTAAATAACGTCTATCCATCTTTACCATATCCAGAACCTCTCCAGCCTTTTTCTTGGCCTCAGCCTTTGGAACCCCATGTATAATCATAGGCCTCATAATAGATGCTTCTACAGTCTGTCTAGGATTCAAATTAGATGCCGGATCCTGAAATACTACCGCAATTTCACTACGAAGCTTTTTTAGCTCTTTTCCATGCAGCTTTGAAGGATCCTTTCCATCAATACTCATGCTTCCACCTGTTTTCGGTGTCAGATTGAGCAATACCCTCGCAAGGGTTGTCTTTCCGCTTCCGGATTCTCCAACGAGACCGACAATCTCACCCTTATTTATACTGAAGGAAATATCATCAACTGCCTTTGCATATGTCTTTTTAGTCTTAATTAATCCTTTTGATATGGTGAAGTACTTCTTCAGCCCATCAAGCTTAATAATTTCTTGCTGTTCCATTTAGAAGTCCTCCTTTCCTATCATATGGCAGCGACAGAAGTGACTGTCACTGATATTGGTAGCTTCAGGTGTTTCATTAAAGCAGATTTCCTTAGAATAAGGGCATCTGTTTGCGAATCTGCAGCCTGGCTTCTTTTCGGTAATACGCGGAACGGTGCCTTCTATTGTCTGAAGTCTGCCCTCTTTCTTTGTTCCGCTTGGCAATGCCTGCATCAGAAGTTTTGTATAAGGATGAACAGGGTTTTCGAATATTTCGAACACATCTCCTGATTCAACCATTTCACCGGCATACATGATACCTATTTTATCTGCAATTTCTGCAACAAGACCAAAGTTATGTGTAATCAGCATAATAGCTGTATTAAACTGCTGCTTAAGCTGTTTTAGTATTTCAAGTATCTGTGCTTCGATGGTAACATCGAGAGCTGTTGTCGGCTCATCGGCAATAAGAAGTTCAGGGTTACGTGAAAGCATCATAGCAATCATTACACGCTGTCTCATACCGCCTGAAAGTTCATGAGGGAAGCTTTTTGTACGCTCTTCTGCGTCAGGCATTTTAACATCCTTAAACAGCTTTAACACCCTATTCCATGCTTCCGTCTTATCTACCTTATCCAGAAGAATTGCTTCTGCAGTTTGAGAACCAACAGTGTACACAGGATTAAGGGAATCAAGAGGATTCTGAAATATCATTCCAATCTCTTTACCTCTGATTGCTTCCATTTCCTTCTGGCTACATTCTCTCAGATTCTTACCTTTGAAGACAATCTCGCCTGTAATGACCTCGTTGCCTCCCGGCAGAAGATTCATAATGCTGTGAGCTACGGTGGATTTTCCGCAACCGGATTCTCCTACTACAGCAAATACTTCACCCTTGTTGATTACACAGCTAATATCATTTACTGCGGAAAGATATCCATCTTTAACCTTGTAGTCAATGGATAAATGATTAAGTCTTAATAATTCCTCACTCATCGTTTCTCCCCCTTTTACTGCGCTTTCAGGTGTGGATCCAGAAGGTCTCTCAAGCCTTCACCTAAAAGATTGAATCCAAATGTTGTATACACAAGGGCAAGGCCCGGATACAAGCTTAGCCATGGTGCTGTTGTTATACTTTTTATTCCGTCTGATATTGCAAGTCCCCAGTCCGGTGAAGGTGGCTGTGAACCTAGTCCCAAGAAGGATAAAGTAGTTGTTGACATTATAGTTCCGGGAAGATTCAAAGAAACCAGTACAATCAGTGAAGGCACTATATTCGGCAGAATATATCTGAACATCAATGCCATGTTGGATTCACCAAAGGCCTTTCCTGTTTCTACAAATGCCATATTTCTAAGGGACAAAGTCTTAGCTCTTACAGTTCTTGCATAGCTTGCCCATGCAACCAGTGAAATTGCTATTATAGAGTTGGTAAGACCTTTTCCAAGGATTGTTACTACGGCAAGAGCCAGTATTGTACCGGGGATACACCATGTAACGTCAGTCATAAATAGGAGAACTTTATCAACCCATTTTCCAAAATATCCGCACAACAGTCCAACTACAACGCCTATAGCAAGCTGCAGCGTTCCTCCCAAAAATGCAACCCACAGAGCAGGTCTGGAGCCATAAATTACTCTAGAAAGCACATCTCTTCCAAGCTGATCTGTACCAAATAAATACTCTGCACAAGGTGCTGTATATCTAGGACCTACATTCTGCTGATCAAACTCATATGGAGCTATTACTTCTGCGAAAATAGCAACAAGGATTATGCTGACAAGAATAATAAGTCCAATCATAAAGCTTTTATTCTTACGACACTCATTAAGAGTCTCTTTCCATTTGCTGTTGTTTTCCATTAGTTATCACCACCACTCAAAGATAGTCTGATTCTTGGATCAAGAATTCCCATAATAATGTCACTAAGTAGATTACATATTACCGTCAGTATAGTAATCAGAAGAAGAACAGCCTGCACTACAGGCATATCCTGTACGATAATGGAATTCAAGAGTAAATTGCCCATTCCAGGCAGCCCAAAAATCTTTTCGATAACTACCGCACCGGAAATCAACCAAGGAATTGACATAAACACCAGTGTAGTAATCAGGATAAGTGCATTACGAAGCACATGCTTAATCATAACGGTCTTTTTTGGAAGACCTTTTGCAAATGCTGTAGTAACATATTTTTCGTTAAGAACGTCAAGTACTTCACTTCTTGTTACACGAAGTGTAGCCCCCATTCCTCCCAAAACTGTAGTGGCAATGGGAAGAATAAAATGTGCCGACGTCGCATAACCGCTGATAGGCAAAATCTTCAGATTTACGCCAAAGCAGATAATAAACAGTGCCCCAAGCCAGAAGGATGGAATCGCTGTCAGCAGTAACGAGAAATTTACTGTGAATCTGTCAAAGAACTTATCCTTCTTAATGGCACACAGAAGTCCCAATGGAATAGCCAGCACAAGTTCCCAAATCATGGACCATACGCAAAGTTTCAAGCTGTATGGAATTCTTGCTTTCATCAGGTCCATAACCTTACTCTTGTATCTCACGGAGTTACCGAAGTCTCCATGAAGTATCTTATTCGTCCAGTCTACGTACTGGGTTACTAAAGGTCTGTCATATCCCAGTTCATGAGATAACTCAGCCTTTCTTTCGGGAGATACCTTTCTGTCTACGATGATATCGATAGGATCACCGGGCATCATATACATAAGGCAGAAGGTAAGAAAGGAAACTACAAAT
Organism: Bacillota bacterium; assembly: GCA_029218545.1. Classification (GTDB taxonomy): domain Bacteria; phylum Bacillota; class Clostridia; order Peptostreptococcales; family Anaerovoracaceae; genus Fimisoma. The sequence continues at coordinate 3,253 of JAQXRN010000093.1, forward strand.
ATCAGTAGCACTCCCAATGCTAAACGTTTAATAATAAAATCTTTAATTGTAATCACTCCTCTCTAATCATTCTACCCTTTGGTAAAATCTAGTGTAACATCTTACAGCCCAAGCCTTTCCATCTCTGAGGAAAAACTTGAACGTACTGACTCTTTTATTCGGATCACCGTCTCTTACTGCTGCAAATACGGTTCCTCCACAATGGAGAAGGTCTACTTCTCTTTCCCCATATTTTGCCTTCAGCTTTCCATCCTCATATCTTACAATTGTGTGAGTTGGAACACCTTCCTTTACAAGGAAGTCTCCACATAAAGCTTCCGGCATTGAAAACTCTGTTCCGATTGGTTCAGCCCATCTTAAAGGCTTAGTGTAATCCCAGCCGTTTACAAAGCTGTAACATGCCCAGACAAAGGGATCCATATCATAATCTCCGGCGTTGCAAAGAACTGCCATTGAATATCCGTTGTCTGTGAATCCTCCGTGGCTGGAAACTCCATGTAATCCTCCGGAATGTTCACATACAACCATATCCTTTATCTTTCTCTTGTCCAGCCCACAGCAATAATAAGGCTCAACTGAAACAGGAAATCTGTTTCCTACCATCAGCTCAACAGCTTCAGCCGGGATAACCTGCTTACCCTTCCACATTCCTTTATCGCCGAGGCATTTATAATAGGCCGACATATCTCTTGATGTAGACTTCACACAGGCACATCCTCTAAATGGCGGAAGAACCGACCAGTTATCATCCTCAAGAAGCTTTCCATCTATCATCTCGAATAGTGATGTGATATTCCCGTCTGCAATTTGCTTTGCCTCACTGCAGTCATAGTCAAGAACACTGCGAGTCATTCCTATTGGCTTAAAAACTCTTTCCTTGAGAAATTCCTCAAGCGTAGTTCCTGATGCCATATCCACTATATAGGAAAGAATTGCATATCCTTCATTGGAATAACTCATATATTCCCCGGGCATTCCAAGAGGTACGTAATCACCTTTTGAAATGTAGTCAATAATCTGCTGGATATTATCCATTTTGTTAGGAGCAGTTGCAAGCATGTGTCTGTACCATTTACTGTCCCTTTCAACGCTGTTCATAGCTATTGACCATTCAAGTGGTTCCATAGGTGGAATGGTTGCTCTATGCTGCATCATCATATCCACTGTAATACATTCATCGGGTATTCCGGGAACTCTGAAACTTGGAAAATACTTGCTGATAGGATCGTAGATGCTCATCTTCCCTTCAACGTGTAAAATGCAGCATGCCAAACCTACCATCGACTTGCTCATGGATGCCACACCAAATATGGTGTCCGTATCCACATCAGTATTTTGTTTAATGCTTCGTTTACCATATCCTTTGTCGAAGACTATTCCTTCCGGTCCGCGTATGGTAACGGATACTCCCGGATATTTTCCTTCTTCAACAAGTTTCTGTAAATAACTATCAAAGCCTGCTAAATCGTATTTCATACTTTAACGTCCTTTTGGCTAAATTTTGTTAACATTCTACAAAGCAATAATTATGCCAATTTTTTCTTAACGCCAAACAAACAAGTTGGCAGTGTTCAAAGGTGAGTTCTTTTATTAAAGCTCATTTTTTAAGGTTTTAATCCCATTAAAACCTATTTGCGTTTCTTTAATAGGATTATCACTATCGCAAAGGCCACAACAGCTGCTGCAGCAATTATCATAACAGAATTATTCGATGCAGCCGGTTTAAAATCATCAGTGAGCTGAAGCAGAGCTAAGGTGTCAACAAAGTCCCCCTGAGCCCATTGGCCATTCACTTCGGTTTCTTCGCCGCCCATAACTACAGAGTAGAACACATACCCGTCTTTTTCCATGCAGCAGGAATAGCAATATCCCGACGCAGGAATCCATCCCGTTTTTATTCCTATTATGTATTCGGAATATGGGCTTTCATATCTATCATCCGGATAAATCAGTCTCAACAGCGTTTCATACGGCGTCGGCTCTGTTCTCTTATTTGAAACAGGCAGCTCTCCTTTTTCTGTTCTTACGATTTCACGGAATTTTTCATTCTTCATGGCTTCTCTGCAGATTTTCACCATATCCTCAGGTGTGGTTTTGTTCATGGTTGACAAACCGCTAGTATCTACAAACTGTGTATTCTTGCAGCCCAGCTCCTTCGCTTTTTCATTCATTCTGTCTACAAAATCACCATAATCATCATACATGCTAAAAGCGAAAGCATTAGTCGCCTCATTGGCAGAAAAGAGCAGCATAAATTTCATACATTCATAGCATGATATTTCTTCATCAGGCTCAAGGTGTTTCTCCTGGTCTTTCCAGCTGCAATAAAACCTTTTAAGAGCT
>JAQXRN010000094.1 GCA_029218545.1 Bacillota bacterium
CGCTTTTCGAGGCATTCAAGAAACTCGGTCAGAAGTGTAAAGATTCTGGGCTGTGGTATTTCTTCAGGCAGAAGCTTCTCCGTAAGTTCAAGTACATAAGATGCCGCCATATATTTGTCTATATCCTCTCCTATGCCGTAATAGCTTTTTATTACCTGCCCGTTATTCAAATTATAGCTTTCTCTGTTCTTAAAGAGCTCATATCTGCCATAAGTAAAAGCCCTTACCGAGAGAGCAGTCTTGTTTCTTCCGCCTTCGGTGAGACTTGTGCCGACGCTGATTTTACCGTATTTTTTTGAGAACAGTGTTATTATCCTGCGCCCGCCCATGGCCTTGACCTGCCTTAAGACGATGCCTTCTGTATCTGTTACCATTTAATTTATTCCTTATAGCCGAAATTTGATAAGGCAAAATCCGAATCTCTCCAGTTTTCCTTAACTTTTACCCACACTTCCAGGAACACCTTGCATCCGAGAAGCGCTTCTATCTCAAGTCTTGCGCTTTTGCCTATGCCTTTAAGCTTCTTGCCGCCTTTGCCAATTATAATGCCCTTGTGGGACTTTCTTTCGCAGTAGATGACTGCACCTATTCTCGTCAGGTTTTCTTCTTCCTTGTAGCTTTCGATTTCTACAGCGACTCCGTGGGGAACTTCATCGTCTAAATAGTGAAGAAGCTTTTCTCTGATAATTTCGCTTACGATAAAGCGTTCAGGGTGGTCTGTGACCATATCTTCAGGGAAAAACATGGGTCCCTCTTCGAGATGCTCCTCAATTGCCCCAATCAGAGTTTCGATGTTTCTGCCTTCTAAAGCAGAGGTGCCGTATACACCGTCGAAAACTCCCATTTCATCATATGTTTCATATATTTTGCGGAAAGCCTCCGGCTCCATCCTGTCAATCTTATTGATGACCAGAAGCTTCGGGGTGCTGACATTCTTCAGCATCTCGAGGATGTACTTATCTCCCGGCCCCTTGTTTATATCGCTGTCCACAAGGAAAAGGATAACATCCACCTCCTTAAAGGTGTTTATTGCCGATTCTGTCATAAAGTTGCCCAGCTTGCTGTGAGGCTTGTGGATTCCTGGAGTGTCGATAAATACCATCTGAACTCCGTCATCATCTTCATCAAATCTCGTATATATCCCTCTGATTGTGTTTCGTGTTGTCTGAGGCTTATCAGCTGTGATTGCAACCTTTTCCCCAAGTATTGCATTCATAAGCGTTGATTTGCCGACATTTGGTCTTCCAATTATTCCTATAAAACCGGTTCTCATAGTTTAAATCCCTCCGGAAGTATTTCTTTCATAGTGTATTCTCTAAGCGATTCGGAGTCGTTTCCTGTGATTATTACAAAATCGTCTTCGCAAAATTCCTTCATAAACTGGCGGCAAATACCGCAGGGCCATGCCTGCCCCGAGCTTGAGACTATTGCAATAGCCTCGAACTCTCTTTCACCTTCTGAGATAGCCTTTACAAAGGCAGTTCTCTCTGCACAGATTGTGCCTCCAAAGGATGAATTTTCAACATTTACCCCTGTGTATACCTTTCCGCTTTTGCCGAGGAGGGCTGCCCCAACCCGGAACTTTGAGAAAGGTGCGTAAGCCATGGGAAGCATGGATACGGCTTTTTCAAACAGTTCTTTTTTTTCCATTTTTACCTCTTTTATCTCAATAAATTTATTTCTTTCATGGTGGCTTCTTCTTTAGCCCTCATTACAGCCTTTTCGTCATCCTCCATATGGTCGTAGCCCAGCAGATGCAGCAGGCTGTGAACAAAGAGATAGACAAATTCCCTTTCAAAGGAATGACCGAATTCCTCTGCCTGAGATTTAACCTTATCAAGGCAGATTACCACATCTCCAAGGCAGAGTTCTCCTTCTTCCGGCATATCTTCCACGCACTCGTACTGCGGGAAAGACAGCACGTCGGTTTCTCTGTCCACATCTCTGTAATCTCTGTTTAATTCTCTGATTTCTTCAAGGGAAAGGAGTGTAAGGCTTATCTCTGCCCTCTCCATATCAACACCTTCTGCCTCAAAAAGCACCGATGCTGCCTGATTAAGCCTTTCCATCAAAGAAGCTTCCAACTCTTGTCCTTCTTCTAAATATATCAGCATAATTTATTCCTCTTGTGTTTCTTCTTGTTTTTAGTCCTCTTGTGTTTCTTCAGGATATTTTTTGTAATATCTGTCATAGGCATTTATTATACGTTTCACAAGCTCATGGCGGACTACATCTGTGTCCTTTAACTGGCAGAACCGGATTCCGCTCACATTCTCAAGAACTCTTTGGGCTTCCACAAGTCCTGATTTTTTGCCCTTTGGAAGGTCAATCTGAGTAATGTCGCCTGTCACAACCACTTTTGAGCCAAAGCCCATTCTTGTCAGGAACATTTTCATCTGCTCTTTGGTAGTATTCTGTGCCTCATCGAGAATTATAAAGGAATTGTCCAGAGTACGTCCTCTCATATATGCAAGGGGAACCACTTCGATAATCTCCTTCTCCCTAAGTCTCAATGCAGCGTCTCTGCCGAGCACGTCATATAAAGCGTCGTAAAGAGGTCTTAAATACGGGTCAACCTTCTCCTGCAGATCCCCGGGAAGGAATCCAAGGCGCTCTCCTGCTTCAACTGCCGGTCTTGCAAGTATAATCTTCTGTACTTCCTTGTTCTTGAAAGCATTTATGGCCATTGCAACTGCAATATATGTCTTTCCTGTACCTGCAGGTCCTATTCCAAACACTATGTCGTTTTCGCGTATGGCCTTGACGTATTCCTTTTGCCCCAGAGTTTTAGGCTTAAGAGGCTTGCCTCTGTGAGTAAAGCAGATAACATCTCTGGAAATATTGCTGTCCTTATATGACAGGCCTTCCTTGCACAGTGAAATCACATAGGACGCCTTCTGCTTGCCAAAAGTGTTCTCAGATTCCAGAACCATAATGAGTTCAGCGATTATCTTCTCTGCTAAATCGAGGGCTTCCTCCTGCTGCTCCGGTTCTGCGTTTTCATCAGCCTTTAGAATCAGTTCATCGTTTCTCTGAAAAACACCTACGCCTGTGGCCTCCTTTATTAAATCTAAGTTTACATCAAGATTGCCGAATAATTCTACGCGGTCAATGTCCTCATTTATCTTAATTTTTCTATCCAACTAGTATCTCCTGTTCTTCTCCTATTTGTCGGCGTATTTCAAGGGTTACACCTACTTCTATTATATTTTCTTTGCGTGAAAATTTCAAATCCTTATTTACGATTTGGGACTTTTCGGGCAAATTTTCCTTGGCCCAAAGGCGTATCTGCTGGTTGGCATTTTTCTCCATCTGCTTTTGGGAGCTTTCTCCCTGAACTTCGTAGCTATAGGTAAATCTGTACGGCACTACGGCATTGACGATTCCTTTAGATCTCACAAAGTATTCTTTGGGTGCATCCTCCGAAAAAGATGTCGGGTTTGCCGGCACACAGCCTAAAATAAGGACTTGCCCCTTTTCTACATAGTCCCCCTTTTCTACCAGAGCTATTCCCCTATAGGTTTCTATGGAGTCTATGTATCCCGATTCAGCTGCGACAATGTTGCAGTAATAGTTTTCGGGTGTCTCTTTTGCTTTTTCGGAGACCTCACCTTCGGAAATGGTGAGAACTACCTTTCTGCCTGAATAACCGATTTTCAGCCATACGACCTCGGGAAAAGTGTCGTATATCAATTCTTCTGCCTTTTTCCAGTCTATGGATGGAATATATGTGCCTTTGCTAATGCCTGCTTCATCTAGGCATTGCCTGAGTTCCTTTTCAGGAATCCCCTTGTAGCCTTCTATTTCCACGGTTTTCACAAAAAAAGAATTGAGCAGGACCATGGCAAGGACTGCGAGGATGCAAAGCAGCTTTGTCTTATCAAAAATAACCCTTTTAATTTGATAGCATATACCTTCGTTCTTTATAACTGTAATTCTGTAAAGGGATTTTGAAAGCTTCCTGAGACTTTGAAGGTTCTCCGGATAGATATAGCAGGTTGTCTCTGTATCGGAGATATGTCTGAGGTTTCTGATAGGAATCTTTGCTTTTACAGCAAGATTTATGAGCTTATCTATTCTAAAGCCTTCTATTCTAACCTTTACCTGATGGGTAATGAAGCTCGATTCCTTTGATTTGCCCCTCAATAAGAAGTCTCCTTTCCAATATTTCCCTTATGATGAAATCGCTGCCAAGGACTGTGACAAACTTTTTACCTGCTTCAACAGTCATGGACTCACTGCCAATCATCACGATGGATTTTGCATTATCAATCTGACAGAGGTTATCCTTAATCACAATTTTAGGTTCTCTGAAGTCCAAATCATATTCAAGTTCTTCGATAAAATTCAAATAAAAACCCCCTTTGCCTAAATTATATTAGCAGGGGGCTTAATTCATTACTTTATTTAGTATGGGTATAGTATGCGCAGTATGGGAACTTCTGATTCATATGCGGACTTTGCGATTTATGTGCGGACTTTGCGATTTATGTGCGGACTTCTATTGGGTCTCCCGGCTTAATAGTGCCGCCTTTAATTACCTTTGCAAAAATCCCTTCCACAGGCATTATGCACTTACCCACAGCTTCTGCAATTCGGCAGTGGGAATGGCATTCCTTGCCTATCTGTGTCACTTCCAGAAGAAAATCATTACCCTCAAGCTGTGTTCCTACAGGAAGACTTCTCAAATCCATTCCCTGAATTACCAGGTTTTCTCCGAAGCATCCGTCGGTGATCATGTCGGTTCTGTCAGGGTCTTGCGCCGATTTTTCTGCAAGCAGACCTTTAGAGTTCTCAAGAAGAGTCTTGAATTCTTCAATTTTTTCGTATGAAAGAAGGCTGACCTGTCTATGCCAGTTTCCTGCATGGGCATCACCCTCAAGGCCGTAGTTTTCAATGAGTTTTGCCTCTCTGACCGGGTGCTTTGCAGTACCCTTCTTTTCACTTAAACAAATAGCTTTAATAATTGCCATATTACTCACCTATCTTGTTATTATTGGTTTGATGCGCTTATGTTGTTATTTTGGGTTTGATGCGCTTATCTTGCACACTCGCCGTCTCTGCCGGTCATTATATCAAGGCCGTGTTTTAGAGCAGGCAGGATAAATTCTAAGTTTTCTCTGACTGCCTTTGGGCTGCCCGGAAGGTTGATTATGAGGGTCTTGTTTCTCATAGCGGAAACTCCTCTTGAAAGCATGGCCTTTGGTGTGATTTCAAAGGACTTATGCCTCATGTATTCGGAAATCCCCGGAACATTTCTATGGGCAACCGCAAGGGTTGCTTCCGGAGTAACATCCCTTTCGGAAAGTCCTGTTCCCCCTGTTGTCAATATCAAATCATATTTTTTCTGGTCGCAAAGTTCAATCAATGTTGCCTTTATTGTTTCATAATCATCGGGAATCAGCACAGTTTCCATGCAAAGAGCATATCCTGTGGCTTCCATGATTTCTTTAATGAGAGGCCCGCTCTGATCGGTTCTCTGACCTGCTGCCCCTTTGTCGCTCATTGTCACGACTGCAACTTTATACTTATACTGCATTTTACTCACCTTCTGTGTTTTTATCTGCCATGCGGTATTCGCCGCTCTTTCCGCCTGTCTTATGGTATTCGCCGCTCTTTCCGCCTGTCTTGGAAACTAAATGAATGTCTGTTATTTCCATGGATTTGTCCAGGGCCTTGCACATATCGTAAACTGTGAGAAGGGCCACGCTCACTCCGGTCAGAGCTTCCATTTCTATGCCTGTTTTGCCGTAGGTTTTGGCTGTGCAGGTGCATTTTATCTCTAAAGCATCGGAATCTGACTCGAAATGTATCTTCAGGCTTCCCACGGGAATTGGATGACACATAGGTATCAGTTCCCATGTCCTCTTGGCTGCCATTATTCCTGCAGTAGTTGCGACTCCAAGTACATCGCCCTTTGCGGCTGTGCCTTTTTCAATAGCTTCATATACCTGCCTGTTGACTTTTATCTTTCCTTCTGCAACTGCAGTTCTGTCTGTATCATCTTTTTGTGTTACGTCAACCATAATGGCTTTGCCATCCTTGTCGAAATGAGTCAGTTCCATGGTTTAGTGCTCTCTTTCTTTAAATAATAAATAAGGCTCTCCAAAATGGAGAGCCTGTAGGTTTTGTTATCCCAAAAAGTCCATGACAACTTTTTTTACTGCGTTGCCGTCTGCCTGGCCCTTAACTTTAGCCATAACAGGACCCATTAGCTTGCCCATATTCTGCTTACCGCCTTCGATACCAAGTTCTGCAGCAGTAGCTTTAACAACTTCCATGATTTTGTCTTCAGAAAGCTGTTCAGGCAAATATTTATTCAGGATTTCGATTTCAGCTTTGTATGATTCTACTAAATCTGTTCGACCGGCCTTTTCAAAATCAGCAAGTGCATCTTTTCTCATTTTAACTTGTTTAGATAAAACGGCAATGATGCCCTCATCGCTAAGCTCTTCTCTGTTGTCAACTTCGTACTGCTTAATTGCCGCACGAGCCAAGCTAACAGTGTTCTTAGCAATTTCGTCTTTATTTTTCATAGCTGCCTTAAAGTCAGCCATGAGCTGTTCTTTAATTGTCACTTTTTTTCACCTCTATTCTTGAGTAGCTGCATAGCTCCAAGCTTTAGGTTAAAATGACTATATTTGAATTAGTATTTCTTAGCCTTTTTTCTTGCAGCTTCAGATTTTTTCTTTCTCTTTACGCTTGGTTTTTCGTAATGTTCTCTCTTTCTAAGTTCAGACATAACGCCATCTCTAGCGCATGATCTCTTGAATCTCTTAAGAGCGCTTTCTAAGCTTTCATTTTCTCTTACGATTACTTGTGCCATTCTTGATTCACCTCCTGACTAAAATGAAATAACTCAAGCCGTGAACAGTTATCAAGCCGATAACGCATATATTATACTATCTTTGTCCACAGTGTGCAAGTAATTTTTGTAAGAGTTGTTGTTTTTTGTGAGGAGGGCGGGAGAGTGAGACAGCTTGTGAGTTTTTTGGCGGTCGAACAGCTCGCGAATAAGCCCGTGGCCTTCGATTTTCTCCGGCTAGTAGCAAAGGAAGCCCTGCCAGGAGAACGCACCATGCGGACGTTCTCCTTGACCCTAGACAAATGAAACTTTTAGGAGAACCACTGCATATGCGTTCTCCTTGACCCCATACAAATGAAACTTTTAGGAGAACGCACCGTTCAAGGGTTCTCCCTTTGCATGCATTCTTTCTCGCCCGGGAGAACGGTTTCTGACCATTTCTGACTTCTTCTCCTAAAGCTAGCTTCTTTTCTTTGCTCGGGAGAACGGCAGCCCAGGGTTTCTCCTTAGCCAAGACGTTTTTTGTGCCTTGGGAGAACGCCATCACAATGGTTCTCCTTGACCCTAGACAAATGAAACTTTTAGGAGAACGCACCGTTCAGGGGTTCTCTCTTTGCATGCATTCTCACTCCCTCTGGGAGAACGCACCGTTCAGGGGTTCTCCCGTGAGCTCCGATTGGCTTAGTTCTTAAGGCATAAAAAATCTTTTTATTATTTCATCAATGTCCTTTTGCGAGCGTATATCATCTTCATAAGTCACAATAAGATTATCATGCCGCCTAAAACCTGCTGCCTCAAATATTTGAAGCTTGTTTGATGATTTCTCTGCATATGCTTCATCTCGCATTAGACCAAAATGTTCCCATATTACCTCCCTGAAATCCCACTTTTGTATTGTCAAATCTGGATAATATTTGTGTCCGTCTATAATCAGTTCTTGCTCATATCTGTAAGGGATGCCATTTCTTTCAAGAGAATTTATAATATTTAGTTCTGACTTGGATCTAACCGCAGTTCCCAAGAATGATTTATACACCAAGTTCTCCCTGAACAGAGGGTTGTTATTGAAAGGTTCCTTCATCCATCTCCATTGCTCGTGTGAATATCTTGCACCATGAGCCATAAAGATATCATCCTCAATTTTACTTGCATAAAGAGTTCTTGAAGCTTTTTCCATTATAGAAATATTGTGTTCAAGAATTTTTATCCTTTTCTCTAGATATCTTTTTCTTAGCAAAATCTCCACTTTAGATGAATCATTCGTTATGCCCTTTTCGCTCTTTCCAATACACTCAGTAAAATAATACTTTTCGCCTTTTCTTCGGATTTTAATTCGACCCGCTCTTATGTTTTTTAATTCTTTGGATAATGCTATAAACTCTTTCTTCTCGTTATGTAATAGTTTTTCAAGAAATTCCTTTGTATCGTACATTTTTACCTCCACGCCCTTTCATTGTAATATATTACCATTTCATCAGTTCAATTTCAAAGGTTAAATGGAAATAAATGTATTTTTTCTTGTTTGTATTTTTTGCTCTAGCCATACTATCTTAGACCTTTGAGTTTAAGATATATTGTGTAGTCAAATACCTCTGGAGTGTAAGCAAAGAATGCTTTTTTCTCCTACCTAAGAAATAAGCAACAATAGGGGAAAGCCACTATTCACTGATCGAGTTTTCCTTATTGACACGTTTTATGGCATTTTAGGAGAAATAAATATTGCCTTTTCTCCTCATAATGCAGATTCTTTACTTTAAGGAGAATTCATTTTTGAGAAGTCTCCTTGACCCTAGGCAAATGAAACTTTTAGGAGAATGCACCGTTCAGGGGTCTCCCTTCGTATGCATTCTTTCTCGTCCGGGAGAACGGTAGCCCAAGGGTTCTCCCTTTGCATGCATTCTCACTCGCCCAGGAGAACCCACGACCGAAAGTTCTCCCTATTGGCGCATTTTCCAGCATTCAGGGA
>JAQXRN010000095.1 GCA_029218545.1 Bacillota bacterium
AGTATTATACAAATAGTTTTCTTCAATCTAACAATCATTCCTATTACTTTCTACCTAAAAAATAATCTGTGAGCTTATAACCTTCCTCAAAATGGTTGCCTGAAGATGATGCTGACTTTTCATTGAACTGTCTGCTTAAGTCTTGTACTTTTTCATCCCCACTGTCATAAATCAGGTACGGCACAGGATCACTGCTGTGAGTCCTTATTGATAAAGGTGTTCTGTGGTCCGGAACCACAAGAACCCTGAATCTTTCCCCTGTGCTCCTCAAATATTCGACAACAGGCTTTATGGCACGCTGGTCGATGTATTCGGCGCATCTTATCTTGTCCATCAGGTTGCCCTGATGAGAACACTCATCTGTACCTTCAAGGTGAAGATAAACAAAATCCTTGCCATTTTTGTAGCAGTCAATTGCGGCCTGAGCCTTGCCTTCAAAATTAGTATGTATGTTACCTGTTGCACCTTCAACAATGACTCTGTCTATGCCTGCAAAATATCCGATACCTCTTATTAAGTCTACCGCAGATATAACACTACCGTTCAATCCATATTTTTTATTGAAATCAGGCAATTGAGGTTTTGTGCCTTGTCCCCAAATCCATATACTGTTTGCAGGGTTTAAACCTCTCTTAACTCTCTCTATGTTTACAGGATGATTATTTAAAAGATCGTAACTCTTCTTCATCATTTCAATGAAAAGCTGCTGATCTTTTCCTTTAGGCATGTAATCACCGGCAGGTCTTCCCAGAACATCATGCGGAGGAACAAAATCACACTTAAGCTTTTGATTACTCACAATCATGCAATGGCGATACTGTGTTCCTAAATAGAACTTGATATTTTCTTTCTCAAAAGCCTCCTTTATTACATCAAGGAGCTTACTGCATTCTTCAGTTGTAATATCGCCTGCTGCATGATCCTTAATTAAAAAGTCTTCATATTTTCCTGATTCTGTTGGTTCAACAGTAATAAAATTGACTCTGTATGATTCATCCGCTTCGGTCATATTGATTCCGAGAGCGCCGGCTTCAAGTGGAGATCTTCCTGTAAGATACACTTTCGGATCATAGCCTAAAACAGAAAGGTTGGCAGAATCACTTCCGGGGCTTATCCCTTCCGGTACAGTGCGACATGTACCTACCTCTCCCTTTGAAGCCAGTTCATCAAGGGTAGGCAGGTCTGCCACTTCAAGAGGGGTCTTACCCGAAAGTTCTTCAATTGGATTATCTCCTGCTCCGTCGGGAACAGCAATAAGATACTTCATATAATAGTCCTCAGTCCTCACATTATTTGATCTAAAGCTTATTTATTTGCTGCTTCAAATTCCTTCATGAATTCTATAAGAGCCTCTACGCCTTCCATTGGCATTGCATTATAAATACTTGCTCTCATGCCACCTATAGATCTGTGACCTGCAAGGTTAACAAGACCTTTTGCCTTTGCTTCAGCAACAAACTTTTTATCAAGGTCCGCATTTCCTGTTACGAATACCACATTCATTATTGAGCGATCTTCTTTTGCAACAGGGCACTTGTACAGTTCACTTGAATCAATATATTCATAAAGCTTTGCAGCTTTTTCTCTATTTCTCTTCTGCATTGCATCAAGACCGCCTGTAGCCTTAATGTGCTTGAATACTTCTCCAGCAACATAAATTGCAAAGCAAGGAGGTGTATTATACATTGAATCATTGTCTGCATGAATCTTGTAATCAAGGTAAGCAGGTACTTCTTCTCCTGCGTGTCCGATTAAATCTTCTCTGATGATGACAATAGTCATTCCTGCAGGTCCCACATTCTTCTGTGCACCTGCCCAGATAATTCCGAATTTGCTTACATCTACAGGCTCAGACAGAATGTTTGATGACATATCAGCGACAAGAGGAATATCACCGGTTTCTGGTACGTAATTGTATGCTGTTCCATAAATTGTATTGTTTGTTGTTATGTATACATAATCAGCATCCTCACGAATATCTTCCTTTTTTATCTTTGGAACCCATGTAAATGTATCGTCCTCAGAAGAAGCAACAACCTTAATATCTCCAAAACGGCATGCTTCTTTATATGCCTTTTTTGCCCATGTACCAGTCAACACGTAATCAGCCTTCTTGGTATTTCTCAGCAGATTCATAGGTACCATTGAGAACTGCAGAGTACCGCCGCCCTGAAGGAACAGAACCTTGTAGTTATCAGGAATGTTCATAAGTTCTCTTAAATTCTGCTCTGCATCCTGTGCAATCTTTTTGAATTCACTTGAGCGATGGCTCATTTCCATTACTGACTGTCCGCTTCCATCGTAGTTTAGTAATTCATCTCTAACTTTTTCAAGTACCGGTAAAGGCAGAACCGATGGTCCTGCAGAAAAATTGTACACTCTATTATATGCGCTCATAAGAACCCTCCGATTTAAAAATTTGGATATATTATATCACTTTACCTAAGTCAAGTAAAGTGATATACTGTCTCTATCAATGAAATATATTAGGAGGAAGACATGTATAAAATAGCAACATTAAACAAAATTTCAAAGGTGGGATTAGGCCTCCTGGACGCAAACTATGAAATAACAGAAGAAGTAGAAACAGCCCAAGGAATTCTGGTAAGAAGCCAGGATATGCATTCTATGGACTTTTCAGATAACCTTCTTGCAGTTGCAAGAGCCGGTGCGGGGGTAAACAATATTCCACTTGATAAATGCGCTGATAAGGGAATAGTTGTATTTAATACACCCGGAGCTAACGCTAATGCAGTTAAAGAACTGGTTATTGCTGGGCTTTTCCTTGCGGCAAGAAATATTCCCGGAGCTCTTTCTTGGGCATCATCCCTTACCGAAAATGTAAGCGCTGCAGTAGAAAAAGGTAAATCACAATTCGCCGGAAGAGAGATTACCGGAAAAACTCTTGGCGTTGTTGGACTCGGTGCAATAGGAAGAAAAGTGGCTGCTTCCGCTGAAGGTTTAGGAATGAATATCGTTGGATATGATCCATTCTATAGCGGAAATGGAGAAATCAAGGTTTATTCAGATCTTTCAGAAATGCTTCCACTTTGCGATTATGTTACAATTCACGTTCCTGCAATGGACAGCACAAAGGGAATGTTCAACAAAGAATTATTCGAAAGCTTTAAGGAAGACACTGTACTTCTAAACTTCTCAAGAGATAAACTTGTAAACGATGCAGATCTTCTTGATGCCATCGAAGCAGGTAAGGTTGGCTGCTACGTTACAGACTTCCCTAACGACAACCTGATAAACAGAGATAAGGTTATTTTACTTCCTCATCTTGGTGCTTCAACAGAAGAAGCTGAAGATAACTGCGCTTCAATGGCCGTACTTCAGATGAGAGACTACATTGAAAATGGTAACATTAAGAATTCCGTAAACTTCCCGGCTGTTGACATGGATTCTTTAGAAAGCGGCTCCAGATTGGGATTCTTCACTAAGGATATTGAAAACCCTGTAGACGCAGTTCTTGAAATTGCAAAGAAAAACAACATAAATGTAGTTAAACATGCAGGCAGCACTAAAGGACAGTACGGATATGTACTTGTGGAAACTGACGCCGCAGATTTTTCAGAAGCTTCATTAAATGCCTTAAAAGCAGAAGGCATTATCAAAGTTCGCAAGTTTTAATCGATAATTGTAATAAGCACCGTAATTGAGCTCAATATAAAAGGCTTGCCCGAAAAGCTGTTA
>JAQXRN010000096.1 GCA_029218545.1 Bacillota bacterium
ATAGGAAATATATGAATAACGAAAAATCAAGAAGAAATTAAGTGCCATTAGCTCAGTAGGTAGAGCATTCGACTTTTAATCGAAGGGTCAAGGGTTCAAATCCCTTATGGCACATTCGCATCATTAGCTCAGAGGAAGAGCTGTCGGTGTTCCGTCCATTTAGGTTTGAATCCTACAAGCAGAAATGAAGTGATGGGTAGCGGGAAATAGGTGAAAACGACACACGATGTATGCACCAGTTCGAATCTGGTATGATGCGTTGGCTTCATATAATTAGGCTAAGACATATCATCCTTCTATAAAAGGCAAATATCTGAATAATATTTTTACGATATGTCAATTTCCTATTAAATGAATCCTACAATGCGGCTAAACGTAATCTTCCTTCTACAGAAATAAAACTACCGAAATGTATTTGTATCGGAAGATATGGATACATTTCAACCAAAAAGAGGAATCCTAGATTACAAAATTTCCGCTATAAAAATTAGGCTATGGAGTAGCTTCCTTCTATTACATATTCTTTGGGTGAATTAGAAAACAGTTCAGCTACTCCAATTTCTTAAACAAAAGGAGAGAAAAGATGAAAGAAATCAATGAAATTTTACTCAGACGTAAATCAATGGTGTTGCTTGAGACAAATCCGGACAGGAATGCAAAAGACATAACCAATACAGAAAAAGCATTGGTATTCTCTGCAATTAAGAATTTTGAAGCATTAGGTTTTACAGTATCCAAAGAGCTGCTTGACGTGATGTTATCATACGAAAGAAAAGAATTTGAATCTCTTTATAAGGATTTGATGCCGAAGTTAAAGGCGTTGGTGGGAGCAGATGTAGTTTACAATCCAATGTATCCAAACTTTCCAGAGCAGGTTATGGAAGCAAGTGATGCAGAGCTTTTCTTCAATGCAATTATTCATTACTTTACTTTTGGTCAATGGATGCCGGAATATGAGAAAGAAGAGCGTTTACCACTGTTTGACGTTAATAAAATGACTGTTTTAACTGTAGGTACAAAGGATGATTTAATGGCTGTATTCAGCAATCTTGTTGCAAGTAAGACAAGTTTATCTGCACAAGATAAGGAAGATGTCACAAAAGTTATTAAGACAATTCCAGATTATATGAATTATATGCCAGATGAAATTCCACTAAAAGAAAATGCTGCTCTTATTGGAAAGCTCGTTATTGAAGAATCTCCAATTAAGACTGCAAGTATTATTTCAGATTACTTTAAGACAGCTACAGATGTACTAAGACTTATTACTGCTTTATCAGATGGAGATATTAGTTTGGCTACTAATACAAAGTACAGAAAGTTAAAGCGTCCAGAGCGTAGAATGATTATGGATTTACTTGCTGGATGTGGAAATATTGTTGAGGACTTATTCAGATATCAATATGAGTGGATTCGTGTCGGTGAGATTGTGCATCCGGGCGAATACAAAGAATCTAAGTATGATTCTGTAAACAGTGCATTTAAACTTCTCAGAGCAGATGATAAGCCGCTTATGTTTGGTGGTAAAGTACATGCTGCAATTACATCTGGGAAAATGAAAGAAGCTGCTACCTTATTAAAGGATAGACCAGGAGAGTTTGCAAGGCAGTTAGATAAAGTGTTGAGAGATGCAACAGATAAGAATTATGTTGTGAATTGCTTTAAGGCTGTTGCGAATGATGTTTCTACAACAGTGTTGTTACAGGTTAGACAGCACTTTATAACAAGGAACAATGGAGATAAGTTGCGTATATTCTTCCCGAAGGGAAATGTTGCAAGAGCTATTATTGCAGAAAACAATCTTCCGGTTATTGATGATAAGTATTGCAAATCAGTAGTAAAGATTTGTGAGAATGCTTTGGCTGAGAATTACAAGAGTAAGGACTTCCTTGGGAATGTATTCGTTGACGAAGAGTTAAAGAATTACATTGTGCCATTCAGTCAGAGAAGTGCTAACTCAGCCGTTAAGACAGTGGTTCGTGGTAGCAAGTTGCCAATCAAAGAAGATGCGACAGCTGTTCGTGGATTTATTTGGTGGACAAATATTCCGGGTAATGAATGGGATAGCAGAGTAGATATTGATTTATCAGCTGCATTCTTTGATGATAATTGGAATTATGTTGACCATGTATCATATACAAATCTTCGTTCAAAAGGTATGCAAGCATATCACTCTGGAGATATTACAAACGGTGGTAGCCCAACAGGTAATGGAGTTGCTGAGTTCTTAGATATCAACATCGAAGCTGCTGCTAATAAAGCGAGATATGTTGTGTATCAGATTTACAGTTATACAGGTCAGTCATTTGCCAATATGCCTAACTGTAGATTTGGATTTATGGAAAGAGAAGATGTTGATTCTGGTGAGATTTTCGAGCCAACCACAGTATCTATGAAAATGGATGTTACAAGCCCTAGTAAGGTTTCAGTTCCAGTTATCTTTGATTGCAAAGAACGCAAGATGATTTGGTGCGATATGAATATTGGCATTAACGAAATGTGCAGAAACTATGGCGGCATCAATCTTGAGAGCAACCTTGGTGGTGTAAAGGATGTCTGCAAAGCTATTGTAAATATGAATAAGCCAAACGTTTATGATTTAGCATTATTAAACGCACAGGAGCGTGGCATCTTGGTAAATGACAGAAACCAGGCAGACATTATTTTTAGTAATGATTCAACTGTGCCTATTGAGGTAGTGGAAATAGAAGATGAAGTTACAAAGGAAAAGAAACAAGTGCAGCGTGAAAAGACAGAAGTACCTATTATTACTGCATTTGATACAGATTACTTCATGGGACAGTTGTTATAATATATAATCGGCTATCTAGCTCCATACTTCTATTATGTATGAAGGGAACTGGCATTTGTAGGTTCAAATCCTACCAACCTAACAAAGTTAGGCTGTGGCGAATGGGAAACGCACCAGTTATTACACTAGGAGCTAGAACTTCCGATAAGAGATATTTATGTGGCTACCGATAATCATACTTCTATTTATTGGGTTCAATTCCCATTGAACAAGGTTTGTTTTCGATTATCGAACTTCCATTAAATATAAATACGGCTAATATTATCCATCCTTCTGACGCCATAGGCAATTAGACTTTTAATCTAACCATACTGGATAAAAAATTTCCGTATAAATAATACAGAAAAAGTATTGACAATGAAT
>JAQXRN010000097.1 GCA_029218545.1 Bacillota bacterium
CTCTTCCGGCTATTCTGATGATTACAAAGTCTATTCCGTCAGCCTTAACTTTTTTCCAATCGATATTTTCGTTCCATCCGGAAACATCAAGTCCGTCAAGGATAAGCATGTTGTCAAATCTTTGGGCATGGTCATAAGATGACCCTGTATACTTAGAAGTAGTAGATGCTCCATATGCTATTACTGTTTGAAGCACTATGAAAGCAATAAGCAATATGCAGATAAGTCTTTTTCTCACCATAAAAATCCCTCTTAAATAATTCTTCTTAATTATGTAAAAAGTTCAATCACACAATTATCTATTATATATCGAAGTGCATGTTTTGTAAACCATAGCTCTCACCTTAAAAGTGTTTCACAAATACCTTTACTGTGATACAATGTTTAGAAAGGATTGAGATTATAACGAGGAAAGGTGGCAAATATGGACTTTCAGTACCTTATTGAAAATTTTGAGATTACCGGTCTGTATACTGAGGTTGCAAGATGGATTTTTGTGATTCTTGCAGCATATATTCTGATTAGATCCATCAAATCCCTTCTGGGAAGCAAGAACCCGGCTGAAGTCTGGGCATATATGCAAATAAGGACATATAAGATGGATGAGGAAGGACAGATTGATGACATATATGAAGAAAGCATGCCTATAACTCATTGGGAAAATGTAATAGGAAGAGCCAAAAGCTGTGATATTTCAACAATCGATCCTGCCATGTCCAGAAACCATGGTATTTTGATGCGCAACACCAAGGATGAGTGGGTTTACAGGGATTTGGGCTCAAAAAACGGTACATTTTTAAATGGAGAAAAAATCGGAGGGGGAAGAATCGGAAGAAAGGCCAAAGATTCCGGTCAGTTGAGCGGTGAATACCATCTTGATTACGGAGATGTTCTAAGGGTAGGCCTGACCGAGATGACTCTGCTTCCTATCAGCCTTGAAGAAAAAAACAACAACATAGCAATGAGAAGGTCTGACACCCATGTAATGTCACCGGGACCTACTCTGGCGGCTATCACGCTGTTTCAGATATTGACAATCTTTCAGCTGTGGATATCCCTCGGACCGGATAATCTTATGAAGGTTGTCATTTCCATGGGAATGCTCATGGCCTTTATGTGGATATATGTACTTGTAATGAAAGGCTTTGGCAATACGTCCTTTGAAATAGAGAGTATTGCATTCCTTCTATCTACCTTGAGCCTTGCCATAGTCGCATCGTCTAATGTAGATGCCATGTTAAAGCAGGCATTATCAATAGGCCTGGGTCTTGCAGGTATGTTTGTAATGTGCCTGATACTTAGAAATCTTGAAAGAACAAAAAAACTTAAAATGCTCCTTTTGGTTGGGGCAGTTCTACTTTTTATTGTGAATCTCGTTTTTGGTACCTTCAGCTACGGAGCCAAAAACTGGCTTTCCATCGCAGGATTTTCCTTCCAGCCATCGGAACTTGTAAAGGTGATTTTCATTTGGGTTGGAGCGGCAACACTGGATGAGCTTTTCCAGAAGAAGAATCTGATGGTGTTTATGCTGTTTTCAGGCTTCTGCTTCGGATGTCTTGGCATTATGGGGGACTTTGGAACAGCAATTATTTTCTTTGTAACATTTTTGATTATTTCATTCCTTCGAAGCGGCGACTTTTCAAAGCTGGTGCTTATGGTGGGAGCAGCCGCTGTAGGGGGATTTATGATACTCAGATTTAAACCTTATGTGGCAGCTCGTTTTGCCTCATGGGGAAATGTGTGGGACCCTGAAATAGTCAATGCTGCGGGATTTCAGCAGAGCAGAACCATGAGTGCGGCTGCAAGCGGAGGTCTTGTAGGTGTGGGAGCCGGTGACGGCTGGCTTGAGGCAGTCCCTGCGGCAGATACTGATATGGTCTTTGGCATGGTTACTGAAGAATGGGGATATATTATCGCCGTTCTTGCAGTACTTTCAATTGTAACTCTGTCCCTGTTTGCATACAGATCCATCCTCGCAGGAAGATCTACATATTATACAATCGCTGCATGCGGTGCAATGTCAATGTTTATTTTCCAGACAATGCTCAATGTGTTTGGCTGTCTGGATATTCTGCCTTTTACAGGTGTAACCTTTCCGTTTTTATCAAATGGAGGAACCAGTATGATGGTTTCGTGGATGCTTCTGGCATTTCTTAAGGCGGCGGACACCAGAGAAAGAGCAAGTATTGCAGTAAAGGCAGGTGGCAAGATATGAAAAAATTAGAAGGAAGAGCTTTGATTTGTTTCGCCCTTGCCCTGTGCCTGGTATTGGGTTTGATATTTTTTACCGTAAGGCTTGTTAAACATGGTGATGAGTGGGCGAGCTTTTACGCCAACAGTCATGTGTATGTTGATGGTCAGCTTGCCATCGGCTCAGTTTATGACAGAAACGGTGTGATGCTCCTTGAAAACACCGGAGATGGACCTGAGTATAACAGTGATTCTGAAATCAGAAGGGCGACTCTCCATGTGGTGGGAGATCCTAAACAGAATATTTCAACAGCGGCTACATATGCTTTTCGCAGCGATATTTTGGGCTATAACATTGTTACAGGTACATACGGATCAATTTTTGGTTCAGGTCGTGAACTGAAGCTTACTATAGACGCAGAAGTGTCCAAGACCGCTTATCAGGCTCTTGCGGGCAGAAACGGCCTTGTAGGCGTATATAACTGGAAAACGGGAGAGATAATATGCATGGTCAGCAACCCGGGATTTGACCCGGCTTATGATGTGCCTTCCAATCCTCCGTCAGGAACTTTTATGAACAAGGTTCTTTCGTCTGCATCAACTCCGGGCTCAATTTTCAAGCTTGTGACCTGCGCGGCGGCACTTGAAAATATAGACGGCATCGGGGAGTGGACTTTTAACTGCACAGGAACTCATATTATCGAGGGTGAAAAGGTTACATGCCAGTCTGCCCACGGAAACCAGGACCTTGAAGACGCACTGGCAAACTCCTGCAACTGTGCCTTTGCAAGCCTTGCCGTTGAAATGGGACCTGGCAAAATGAACGAAATTGTCAAAAGTCTTAAGCTCACAGAAAGCTATGATGTTAACGGAATAAAGAGCATGGCGGGAAGCTTTAATTTTGATACATACAATATAAATCTAGGCTGGGCGGGCATCGGACAGTTTGAGGACCAGGTAAATCCTCTTTCCATGATGGTATATATGGGTGCAATAGCAGGCGGTGGTCAGGCACAGAAACCATATGTTTTAATGGATAAATCGGAAGGGTCTGTAAGTCTTCTTGAACCCGGTATTGCAATGCAGCTGGATGCAATGATGAGAAACAATGTAATATCAAACTACGGTGATTATAATTATCCGGGACTTGAGCTTCGTGCCAAGTCAGGTACTGCAGAAGGACAGAAGGGCGTTGCCGCCAATGCGTGGTTCAGCGGTTATTCAGGCGATTATGCATTTATAGTTTGTGTCGAAAAAGGCGGATATGGCTCCCAAGCAGCAGGACCCGTTGCAAATAAGGTGATGCAGGCTGTTAAAAAATCAGCTTCGAATTCAGCTTCTAATTAAGAATTATTTAAGAAATGTATAGGCTTCTTTGTAAAAAAGGAGCCTTAAACTATATATAAGGCGAAAGGAGAACAGCAAAATGAATGGAGTTCAGGATATCAACATTTTAGTTTGCGATGATGACAAAGAGATAGCAGGTTCAGTTGAAATATATCTCAGAAACGAAGGATACACTGTTTTTAAAGCATACGACGGGGCAGAAGCTTTGAAGATAGCTCAAAAGGAGAAACTGCATCTGATAATTATGGATGTTATGATGCCGAAGATGGACGGAATACAGGCAACAATGAAAATCCGTGAAGAAAAGAACATTCCAATCATTATGCTTTCCGCAAAGTCAGAGGACTACGATAAAATAACGGGTCTTAACGTAGGTGCTGATGACTATGTGACCAAGCCTTTTAACCCACTGGAGCTTATAGCAAGAGTAAAATCTCAGCTTAGAAGATACGTAAATCTGGGAAGTCTTGCAGGTAAACCGGTTCCTACAGGTGTTTTTAAGTCAGGGGGACTTATTGTGGACGACAATGAAAAGCGGGTGACTTTGGATGGAGAACAGGTTGTTGTAACACCTATAGAATTTGGAATACTTAAGCTTCTTACGGAAAATGCAGGAAGGGTTTACAGCATAGAGCAGATTTATGAAGCTGTATGGAACGAACCTGCCTACAGCCCGGAGAATACAGTGGCGGTACATATAAGACGTATTAGAGAGAAAATTGAAATAGACCCGAAAAATCCGAGATATTTGAAGGTGGTGTGGGGAATTGGATACAAAATCGAGAAAATATAATAAGGTTGGCTACAGCGGATATTGCATAATATGCTGTCTGGTGGTAGTACTGATTACCATTTCGCTTTTGTCAGGCAGCATTTTTGCGGCTACTGAGGATATGCAGTGGATTGACGGTTACGAGACCATGGATCACTATTACTTTGGCGAGATAACAGATGCAGCAAGGCATGAAGCCATAATGAACATTTCAGGGTGGGTTATGCTTGGAACAGGCGTTGCAGCAGTAGCAGGACTCATTGCTGCACTGGTAATGACAGGCAGATTTGTAACAGATGAAGAGGGAAAGCCTGATCTTAACTGGTTTGATAGAATATGGTCAGAAGTACATCTGGCGGGTGGAATTGCTGCAGGAACTTTAGCAGGTGCAATGCTGGAAATCTATTATCAGTTCTGGATGCAGGGAATGTATCTCAAGATATGGAATTGGTATAACAATTACGATTTGTCTGAGTCGCTGGCGCCTAATGTTGAGTTTGTTTTTCTTCTGATTATGCAGGCACTGGCCGTTGGAACAGCGCTGGCATGTCTCATTACTCTTTGCAAGAAACTCAAAGCAAGAGAGTTTTGGGAAAAATCTCTCCTCGGCGGAATATATTTTATGATTGTAAGGGGAATAAAGAACAGCAGCAACACTTTGTTTAAGGTTGTAATTATCCTGATAATAGGAGCATTTTTATGCTCAACATGGATAGGGCTGCCGGTAGTATTAGTTTTGATTGTTTATTATGTTCCTAAGATATGCAAACAGTTTGATGAGATAAAGACAGGGGTAACCGAAGTAAAAAATGGTAATCTGGAATATAAGATACCTGTAAACTGCGATGCAAAGGGGTTTAAAAGCGATCTTGGAAGACTTGCAAGCGATATCAATGACATCTCGCAGGCTTCAAATATCGCAATTCAGAATGAGTTAAAGAGCCAGAGACTTAAGACTGATTTAATATCAAATGTTTCCCACGATTTGAAGACGCCGCTTACATCAATGATTTCATACGTGGGTCTGATAAAGCAGGAGGGACTTGACAGTCCAAATGCTCCTGAATACTTGGATATTATAGATCAGAAGACTCAGAGACTAAAAACTCTTACAGAAGACTTGTTTGAGGCGGCAAAAGCTTCATCGGGGGCTGTACCTGTAAATATGGAAGATATAGATTTATCCTCCTTGATAACGCAGACACTGGTTGAAATGGAAGAAACTCTGGAAGCACGAAATCTGCAGGTACATGTAAAGAATTTATGTGAAGACACGCACATTAGGGCAGACGGACAGCTCCTCTGGAGGGTTCTTGAAAACCTGATGGGCAATATCGCAAAATATGCCCTGGAGGGAAGCAGAGTATATATCAACTTGAGTGAACATATGCTAAGGGGCAGTGAACAGATACTCCTTGAAATTAAAAATGTTTCAAAGGACGAGCTGAATATTTCTGCGGATGAACTTATGGAAAGATTCAAACGCGGTGACGAGTCAAGAACTACTGAAGGAAGTGGCCTCGGACTTGCAATAGCAAAGGATCTTGTAAAGATGATGAATGGGGTCTTTGAAATTTCCATAGACGGTGACCTGTTTAAGGCATCTGTAATGATGGAAAAGGCTAAGCTTACTGCTTCAGCAGACAAAGAAGATACAGAAAGTACGGATAGTACGGAAAGTACAGAAAGTACAGAAGAGTAAACTATATGTAAGACGATTAAAAAACGGATATGCTGTCTGGGATGACCCCGGGCAGTTTATCCGTTTTTGTCGTAAATCATTGTCGTAAATCACTGTTTCATAAGGGAAAGCGCACTATTCTTCAGGGCTATATTTAAAGCAGTCCATGAATCTCAATTTGAACTGATTAAGCTTATGAAGTCTGTCAATTTTTGCTTTGATATCCATGTCTTCAATCTCACCGGTTCTGATATATCTGTCTAAAACGGCATAGGTGAAGCCCAAGTTTTCTTCATCAGTCTTTGGCTGAAGTCCGTCGATAGGAACTTTATCCACAAACATTGATGGCAGTCCGCATTCTCTGCCTATAGCTTTTACTTCCTGAACAGTTAAAAAACTAAGAGGACTGAAGTCACCTGCGGCATCTCCGTAGCGAGTTGAATATCCAACCCAGTCTTCGCTTAAATTGCATGTATTGGCAACTCTGCCGTTGACAGACTGGGAAACGGCATATACTGAAGCCATTCTGATGCGAGGTGGAAGATTGGTAACAGTCTGAACTGCAACTTCAGGTAATGCACTTTCAAGCTGCGCCATAAGACCGTCAAAAGCATCCTTGATATTAATTTCGTAGTGTTTGATTCCAAGATGTTTTACAAGAGCTCTGGAAACATCTATATCGTGCTGGTCTCCTTTAGGAAGAAGAACTCCGATAACGCGGTCTTTGCCTAGAGCTTCTGCGCATAGGGCTGCTACCACAGAGCTGTCCTTGCCACCTGATATGGCAACAACTGCATTGCATCCCGGTCCGTTTTCTTCAAACCAGTCTCTAATCCATTGAATGACATCTTCTTTTACTTTTTTTGCATTAAATTCCATAACGAAATCCTCCTATCCCTAATATTATAAACGATTTTCGGCAAAAGAAAAGTACAAATGCTCTTTACCCGGTATTTGTTGCGATAGAATGTATTTTGTTATATAATAAACACATAAATCTGAGTCGATACAGACGAAGATATAGCGTATGATTGGAAGGGAAATATGAAGGAAACATATATTAAGGATCTGAGAAAAGATCAGGAAATAACGGACTTTTTTATGGCAAAGACCATAGCTGTCAAGGTGGGAGCAAACGGCAAACAGTACCTGGATTTGGTTCTTTGCGATAAGACAGGTGATATAACGGGTAAAAAGTGGGATGTGAGCGATTCAGAATATCCTGCACTGATATCCATTGAAGAAAAATCAATCGTTAAAATAAAGGGAATTGTAACCGAGTGGGCAGGACAGCTCCAGCTCAGGGTTCAAAGAATAAGGGTAGCCAATGAGCAGGATGACCAGCAGATGATAGATTTTGTAAAGGCTGCACCTGAAAACCCACATGACATGTATGACTACATTGTTTCTGTAGCGGAGTCTATGGAAGATAAAGATCTTAAGAACCTCTGCATGAGACTTCTGACTGACAACAGGGATAAGCTGATGTATTACCCTGCAGCACAGAAGAACCACCATGCACAGCTTGGAGGTCTTCTCTATCATATGAAGCGCATGCTTATGACAGGACAGAGAGTCTGTGAGGTGTATACCAATCTTAACAGTGATTTGGTTTCTACAGGGGTCATCATTCATGACATGGAAAAGCTCAATGAAATCCAGTCCGGACCTGATGGGATTGCAACGGGATATTCCTTTGAAGGACAGATGCTCGGTCACATTATTCAGGGAGTGAAGAGCATTGACAAGCTTACTCTGGAACTTGATTTCCCAAGGGAAAAGGCGATTATGCTTGAACATATGATATTAGCACACCATTACGAGCCTGAGTTCGGAAGCCCAAAGAAACCGCTGTTTCCTGAAGCAGAGGTGCTGCATTATCTGGATATTCTTGATGCAAGGATGTTTGATATGCAAAGTGCTTTGGAAGCCACTGAATCGGGTGAATTTAGTGATAGAGTGTGGACCTTGGATAACAGAAAGTTATATAAACCATCAGAAGGGGAGGATTAGGTATGTTAGTAAAATTACCTAGAGAAGTAGGGAAGATTTTAACAAGAATGCAGGAGGCAGGTTTTGAAGCTTATGTTGCGGGAGAATGTGTCAGGGATTCCATATTAGGCAGGAAGCCTTTTGGATGGGACGTTGTAACAAATGCTAACCTTGAAGAATTAAAGGCAGCGCTTCCTGAAGCAGAGGTTTTCAGCAGTAAATTTGGTGTTGTCAGATTGGAATATATTCATGAAGTGACAGATAAAGAAACCGGCGAGTCTACAGAGACAGGATTTATTGTGGATGTAGCATCTTATAGAAAGAACTCCCAGTATAAGAATGGCAAGCTGGTTAAGGCAGAAGCAACACAGAATCTTGAAGATGATCTGGCGTGCAGAGAATTTACCATAGATGCCATAGCCGAAAACAATACAAAGCTTTGCGACCCATATGAGGGCAGAGACGACATCAAAAAGAAACTTATCAGAACCGTTGGAGATGCCGATTCTATGTTTAAAGACGACCCTATCAGAATGATGAAGGCTGTCAGAATAGCGGCAGAACTGGGGTTTGACTTACATAAAAGCGTATATGAGGCAATTGTAGCAAACTGCAAACTTCTTGAGGAGACAGATGTAAACGCCATTAGAGAAGAGTTTGAGGCTGTTATGGTCAGCCCAAATGCCGGCAAAGGCTTAAACATGATTCTCGATACAGGAATGGTTTCTGCAATAATCAGCCAGGAGACTGTGAACAGATTGTCAAAGAGAGAAATGCAGGATTTAACAGTTCTGAGCCAGAACGTTGACAAGACTCAGCCTGTAAGAGAAAGACGCCTTGGGCTGTTCTATGCCTGCATAAACAAGGGCAGATCACTGCCTGCAATCGACAGACTGCAGTATGACGAACATACTGAAATGCTCTTAAAGGATGCGGTTAAATATCTTCCAAAGCTGTATTTCACAGCTACAAAGCCGGATTTGAAAAAGTTTATATATAAATTTGGCTGGGAGAGATATAACTATCTTGCAAGCATGGAAAAGGCACAGAGAATTATCTTTGAATACTTTTCCGATACAAAAATCAAGAGTAAGATTTATATGCTTGAAGAAATCAAGAACTACAGAGAGCCAATTTTCCCTGATGAGCTGGCAATAGATGCAAACGACTTGGTTGAGGCAGGAATCTGCAAGCCTGAAAAGGCAGAGGAACTGCTTAGAATGCTTTGCGAAGAGCTGCACACTCATCCTAGAAAGAACACTCGTGAACAGCTGTTAAAGCTGGCGAAAACATACAGCAAGAATAAGCTTGCAGCATGGCTGAGAGGTATTCACTTTGCTCACTAAAATTAGTCAGGTCACCCCAGAGGTGACCTTGTTTTTACGCAATTTAGGTTTTTCAAACTACTATATTATTAAAATTTTCGATCTGGTGGGAGATGCAGCCATTGCCTTGACTGAGGACAACCCGTATTGGCTGTTGGAGGAATTCCCTCACATGACCTTTGCCAAGGTTGACGAGGCAGCACAGAAACTTGGGGTTGAAAGGGATAGCCTTTACAGAATCAGAGCTGCCATCAGACACGGTCTTTCGGGATATGTATCAAGGGGACACACCTTTGCGCCTGCAAGAGAGTTCTGCAGTCAGATAGGTGAGTTTCTTTCCTTGAACAGCGAGCAGATAAAAGATGTTCTGGATGACATGGCGCTGGAGGGAGATCTGCATATTACAGTGCTTGAGGGTAAAGAAGTAGTATATTTTTATGGATTATACAAGATGGAATGCCAGATAGTAAGCAGTGTAATTGCCCTTATGGATAAACCTCCGAAACCTATGGGTGCAGATATGAATGCAATCATTCTTAGAGCTGAGAGAGACAGCAATATTACCTTGTCAGAAAAGCAAAGGCGCGCGGTAAGGGATTCTCTGAACCAAAGCATTTCCATAATTACAGGCGGACCTGGAACAGGTAAAACCACCATAATAAACACTCTGATTCGCATTATGGAAGCAGGGGGATTGAATGTTGCAGTTGCAGCGCCTACAGGAAGGGCGGCAAAGCGCATATCTGAGACAAGCGGCAAGCATGCCATGACCGTTCACAGACTTCTTGACTATTACTATGATGAAGAAACTCGTCAGATGGCTTTTGGCAGAAACAAGGAGCATCCTCTTGAATACGATGCGGTAATAATAGACGAAGCTTCCATGATGGATCTGATGCTTACGGGGGCTTTGTGCAGAGCCTTAAGAGATGACTGCAGACTGATATTGACAGGCGATGCAAATCAGCTGCCATCTGTAGGCGCAGGAAATGTCTTGGGGGACTTTATTGACAGCGGATATATTTTTACATCTATGCTTACAGAAATATTCAGACAGGCTCAGGAAAGCAATATCGTAGTAAACTCTCATAGAATCAACAGAGGTGAATACCCTGAATTTGGTGAGGACTTTGTTCTGGTACCGCAGGATAAACAGGCAGAAATACTAAAAACCATTGTAAACATCGCTTCTAAATATGATTTGAATCAGGTGCAGGTTCTGACTCCCGTTAAAAAAGGCATATTAGGCAGTGAAAACTTAAACACCTACCTTCAGCAGGCTTTTAATCCCCATGCAGAGGATAAGGAAGAACTGAATTTTGGAAGCAAGGTCTTTCGAACCGGAGACAGAGTGATGCAGATAAAAAACAATTATAAGCTGGAGTATAGAAGGTCTGATGGTAAAGACGGAAGAGGGATATTTAACGGAGAAACCGGCGTAGTAAAGGCAGTTCACTCAGATGAAAAAAAGCTTACCGTGTGTTTTGATGATGAACGCTGGGTTGAATATCCATATATTCAGCTTGATGAGATTGAACTTGCCTATGCCGTAACCGTTCACAAGAGTCAGGGAAGCGAGTTCCCCGTTGTCATCATACCCATGAGCTGGTTTCCTCCGGCATTGGCAACTAGAAATCTGATATATACTGCAGTTACCAGGGGAAAGGAAAAGGTTATTGTAGTAGGGAAGCAGGAATACTTTAATGCCATGGTGGAAAATGTCCAGATAGGCAAACGCAATTCGGGGTTGAAATGCAGATTGCAGAGTATTTACAATTCCGTAACAATTTAGTAATTAGGGCATAGGCCTTTTACATAGTTACGAAAGGTATTATGAGCGTGCAGGCTCCGGAGATATTCCGGGGCTTGTTTTGTTATGGAGAATTGTATTTTTTGTTTCGTTGAATAAGAAAAAAATATTGAACTTGCAGGGGAAAAATGATAAAATTTATTTGTATCAAACGATAGAAATGGAGAATATGAATTGGCCAACTATACGAAAGAACAATGGAATGCAAAGAGAGAGGAGCTGATGGAAAAGTGTTATGACTGTTTTGCTGAATATGGACTGCATGGCACGGGCATCAGAGCACTGGCGAAGCATTGCGGGTGCACCTCTAATATGCTGTATACATATTTTGAAAATTTAGATGATCTGATTGTCCAGTCCACCGAATACTGTATGAGTAAGGTGGAGGATGACTTTATGGAGAAAGCTCCAAGCGATGCCTCGGACTTGTGGCGTTTTATCGAGGAGATACCATACTGGACGGCAAAAAAGCACGGCAAGCAATATCGCCTGATGTATCAGGTATATACTCACCCGAAATACAGAGAATACG
>JAQXRN010000098.1 GCA_029218545.1 Bacillota bacterium
TGGCGGAATTGGCAGACGCGCACGGTTCAGGTCCGTGTGGGAGACCATGGGGGTTCGAATCCCTTAGACCGCACCAAAAGAACAGACATCCTTTTTGGATGTCTGTTCTTTTTATACAATCAGAGGGGATTCGAACCCGAAAGGGCACAGCCGTGGGCGAAAATACCCTGTGGGTATTTGAGTAGGCTGTGGTCCAAGGCGACTGAGAGAGGAGCCGCAGGACGGAAGACACGCGAAGCGTGGCTTCAAAATCCCTTAGACCGCACCAAAAGAACAGACATCCTTTTTGGATGTCTGTTCTTTTTATACAATCAGATGGGATTCGAACCCGAAAGGGCAGACATTCATTTGGATGTCTGTTTTTTTATGTTTAATTTTTTGTACAAGCAGCCAATATTTGTTCGATTAAGGCTCAATATTGGTCGGATTATAGTAAAAAAACAATGTTATGCACCATATACAATGCCTTAAACCCTTGAAATATCAAGGATTGAAAATCGATGATAGTTTGTGGCACGAAAGTTGCTTTAACACTTTAACATATTATATCGAATGAAAAAGATTCAAATCAGGGAGGTAAAAATAAAAATGAAATATGTTGAAGAAATAATGGAAAAAGTTGTTAAAAGCAATCCCGGACAAAAAGAATTTCACCAGGCAGTGCAGGAAGTATTGAACTCAATATCTGTCGTTATTGAAAAGCACGAAGAAGAATATAGAGAATTGAAACTTTTAGAGCGACTTGTTGAACCTGAGAGAAGTCATACTTTCCGCGTAACCTGGGTTGATAGCAATGGAAAAATTCAGGTGAATAGAGGTTATCGTGTACAGTTTTCAAGCGCAATAGGCCCATATAAAGGTGGTTTGCGTTTCCATCCAAGCGTTAATCAGAGCATAATAAATTTTTTAGGATTTGAGCAGATATTTAAAAATGCTTTGACAGGGCAATCAATTGGTGCAGGCAAAGGTGGCTCTGATTTCGATCCTCGTGGAAAAAATGATATAGATATCATGAACTTTTGCCAAAGCTTTATAATCGAACTGGAAAAATATATCGGACCTAACGAAGATGTACCGGCAGGAGATATTGGTGTGGGCAGTAAAGAAATTGGATACATGTATGGAATGTATAAAAAACTAACACATCGTTATGAAGGTGCCTTAACAGGTAAAAGTCTATTCTGTGGAGGATCACTGGTTAGAACAGAAGCAACAGGATATGGTTTGGCATATATAGTTGAAGAGATGTTGAGAGCGAAAGGTGAAGCTATCAGTGGTAAAAAGGTTGTTGTTTCAGGCTCTGGAAATGTTGCCACATATGCTATCGAAAAAGTCACTCAGCTGGGAGGAGTCGTTCTTACTGCAAGTGATTCTTCGGGCTATATATATGATGCAAATGGAATAAAAGTTGATATACTTAAAGAAATAAAGGAAGTGCGTCGTGGCCGTATAAAAGAGTATTGTGACTTGGTTCCAACAGCTGTTTTTGTGCCTGATAAAAAAGCATGGGAGGTTCCTTGCGACATTGCGCTTCCATGTGCAGTTCAGAATGAGTTACAAATTGATGATGCAAAGCAGTTGATTAGCAATGGCTGTATGACTGTTGCTGAAGGCGCAAATATGCCAACTACACCGGAAGCAGTATCATATTTACAAGATAATGGCGTAATGTTTATGCCTGGAAAAGCGGCAAATGCAGGCGGTGTTGCAGTATCCTCTTTAGAAATGTCACAAAACGGCATAAGAAAAAATCGCAGTTTTGATGATGTAGATAATGAATTAAAGTTAATTATGAAAAGTATTTACACAGAAGTTTCTCAAGCGGCAAAGGAATATGGTCATGAAGGAAACTATGTAATGGGTGCGAACATAGCCGGATTTAGAAAAGTCGCAAAAGCAATGCGAGAACAAGGTAATGTATAGTAGTTTGTCTTTGCCCGGCTTTTTATGGAAGTTGCCTATATTTGGTCAAAGTAAAGACCAAATATGAGCGCACAAATTTTTACAAAAATGAGCAATGAAGAGAAATAGGACCCAAAACCTTGAAAAATACACATTTAGCACAGCTTGACAAATATTGGTACGAAAGTTGCTTTTATATGTATTACGAAACAATTTAGGAGGTCTATTTATGGAATTAGAAACTATGGGTTGGATATCACTAATACCCGCAATCATTGCAATAGTTTTATCCTTTGCTACAAAGAATACAATCGTAGCACTTCTTGCAGCATGCCTTGTTGGAACATTAGCTGCAGGACAAGGTATCTTAGGGTTACCTACACTAATTAAAGAAGCCTGCGGAACAACAAGCTTCTCATGGGTAATGTTACTTAACCTGTACATTGCAATCATAGTAGCGTTTTTTCACAAAACAGGCGCAATTCAAGCGTTTTCAGAATGGGTACATAACAAGAAACTTTCAAGAAAGGGTACCCAGCTTGTAGCTTGGTTCCTAGGAATTTTTGTATATTTCTCAGATTCATTCTCACCACTTTTTGTTGGTACTGTAATGAGAGATATTTCCGACAGAGCTAAGATTTCTAAAGAAAAACTTTCCTATATAGCTGACTCAACAGCAGCTCCTGTAAGCGTTCTCGTTCCTGTAACAGGATGGGCAGCATATCTGATGAGCCTTGCGGTTGGCGTTGGATGTATTGCAACTCAGGATGATGCAGCGGCACTTTTCCTAAAGGCAATCCCACTGAACTTCTATCCGCTGTTCTCTGTAATCCTCGTAGGATTAATAGCGAGCGGTATTGTTAAGGACTACGGCCCAATGAAAAAGGCTGAGAAGAGAGCAATAGAAGAAGGTAAGATTTTAAGAGATGGAGCAACACCTTTAATCGGTAAGGAACTGATAGAAATGAAAGCATATCAGGGAATCAAGCCTAATGTTGTATTAAACTTCGTGGTTCCTGTTCTTATGATCGTAACTATCGCACTGGGCACATACTTCACTTTAGGCTCAGCTAAAACTATGGAAGCATTTCTGTTCACTGCTATCTTCATGGGAATAAGCATGATGATTCAGGGAATTCCATTT
This sequence comes from Bacillota bacterium, assembly GCA_029218545.1. Lineage (GTDB taxonomy): Bacteria > Bacillota > Clostridia > Peptostreptococcales > Anaerovoracaceae > Fimisoma. The sequence goes on from JAQXRN010000098.1 coordinate 3,047, forward strand.
AAAGAAGTTATGGAAACCGTTACAACAGGTATCAAGAGCGGAGTTCCTGCCGTAACTCTTTTAGCACTGGCATATTCAGTAAATGCACTTTCCAAATCCATGGGAACAGCAAACTACATCATCCAGTCATGTGAAGGCTTCCTGACACCGGCAGTTCTTCCGGCAATCATTTTCCTTGTAGCATGTGTTATGGCCTTTGCAACAGGATCTTCATGGGGAACATTCGCAATCTGTATGCCTATCGCATTGCCATTGGCATTCGCATATACTGACGGACAGCTTACAACTTTAGTAGTAGCATGCTTTGCAGCAGTTGCAGGTGGCGGAGTATTTGGTGACCACTGCTCACCACTTTCTGATACAACTATCTTGGCATCCACAGGTTCCGGTGCAGACCATATCGACCACGTTAAGACTCAGTTACCATACTCACTGACTTGTGGTACACTTGCTATAATCGGATATCTAATCCTTGGATTCACAAGCATTTAGATTATTTGATAGCGTATTTCATAACATAATACAAGATATAGAACTAAACATTAAACATAGTATATAGTTAAAGAGCCCCTATTAAATTGTGCGATAGGGGCTCTTGCTCAATGAAAATGTTATAGCTTTGAACTTGCAAAAACTCGGAATTTGTAATAAGATTTACAAAATGCACTGAAAATAGAGGTTGAAGGGAAAGGTGTAATTGTGGAAGATTTAAAGAGACTTTTTAAGGACATAGGTTACATAGAAGGCATTACCATAATAAATATCGAAGGAGAAATACTGTTTTCTGCAAAGTTCAACAACAAGATGAACGAGCAAGTACAAAACTACGAGGTAGTAGGCAAAAAGTTTCTGGACGTATATGAAAATCTGGATGAAAACAACAGTACAACCTATAGAGCAATGCGATATGGTATTCCTGTTTATACTGAGAATCAGGAACTTGTAAGCAAGGACAGAAAGCCCATCAAAATTACATCTCTATCAGTTCCAATCAAAAGCGGAGGCAGCATTGTTGGGGCTATCGACCTTTCGGTAACACCTAATGATGATGATATTACTACAAGTGATGTTGATATTAAAGAAATAAAGGATGAAATCCTTTATGCTTACAACAAGGTAAACAACCTTCACCGAGGCGATGACCGCGCAATCTACACAGTTGATGATATACAGACCTGTGACAGGGGAATGCTGGAACTTAAATCCAATATTGAGAAGTATGCAAGGACGGATCTTCCTGTACTGATTTTTGGAGAAACAGGTACAGGCAAGGAACTGGTTGCACATTCCCTGCACAATATGAGTGACAGGGCTGACAAGCCCTTCGTCGTACAGAACTGTTCCTCCATTCCGGCAAACCTTATTGAAAGTATTCTCTTCGGCACATCAAAAGGAGCTTTCACAGGTGCAGTGGATAATGTAGGCCTTCTGGAACTTGCCGACGGAGGCACTCTGTTCCTTGACGAAATAAACTCCATGCCTATTGAGCTTCAGCCTAAAATCCTTAGAGTTCTCCAAGATGGAACTTTTAGAAGAGTAGGCGGTAAGGATGTGCAGCATGTAGATGTAAGAATCGTATCATCCACCAATGAACCACTCGAAAAAGCCATTGGAGAGGGAAGGTTCAGAAGCGACCTGTATTACAGGCTATCGGTTCTGATGCTGAACATACCGCCGTTGAGAGAAAGGAAGAAGGATATTTCACTCCTCACAAACTTTTTTATAGGCAAATACAACTCCGTGTTTAACAAAAATGTACACAAAGTATCAAACAGAGTATACAACGCCCTTGCCGAACATCCAATGAATGGCAACGTAAGAGAACTTGAGAACATAATCGCATCAGCCGTATGTATGGCCGATGATAATGAAGAAATACTGAAGTTCAAACATGTTAAGCCGAGAATTGCCTGCGAATGTGTTCCTAAGATAGCGGAAAAGCCACAGGATATTCAGGTCAGTGCAGAAGCAAATGCAGAAGTGCAAGACAGATCTCTCAACAAAAGCGTGTCAGAATTTGAAAAGCAGCTGATAGAAAAGGCTCTTAAGGAGGCGGAAGGAAACATTACAAAAGCTGCTCAGCTTTTAGATGTTCCAAGGCAGACCCTGGGGCGAAAAGCTAAGGAATACGGTCTCGTGTAAGAACACTGCATATTGGAATGCTTGAAAATGGTCACTCCTCTTTCGAAGAAAGACCAAATACGAGCAAAAAATTTAAGATTATTTTTGCTGAAGAAGCATTAAAGCCTAAGAGTGTTGAAATTTCAACACTCTTTTTCATTTAATGAGATTTCCTGTTTTTGGCACAGCTATTGCTTATATAAAAGATATAAAAAGCTAGTTGTAGAACTTTTGAAAGGAAGTATTAATAAAAATGAAGTTTGGTATTTTAAAAGACATTAAAAATGGTGAGTATCGTGTAGTTGCAACGCCTGCAGAAGTAAGCCTTTTAGTAGGCGATGGTCATGAGGTATATGTGGCAAGCAATGCCGGATATGCGGCAGGTATGGATGATGAAGAATACGAAAAAGCCGGAGCGAAGATTTTAAAAACTAACGAAGAAATCTGGGCGACTTGTGATTTTGTGGCAAAGGTAAAAGAAATTGAAGCCAGCGAATATGACCTTATGAGAGAAGGTCAGATGATTTACTGCTGTATACATCCTGCTGCTCACAAAGAAGAAGTGGACGCACTCCTTGAAAAGAAGGTTATTGCCATTACTGCAGAGGACTCTCATCGATATGGCTCTCCAAATTGCGAAGCAGCCGGTAAAGCCGGTGCATTTATGGGCTTATGGTCAATGATGAGCACTAATGGCGGTTCCGGTAAATTTGTAAGCGGACTTGGCGCAGCGCCTGGAATTAAAGCACTGGTTTGCGGATGCGGCACAGTAGGCAAGGGCGCAATCGAAGTGCTTCAGACAATGGGAGCTTGGGTTACAGTTGCAGATATCAACATCGGTGCACTAAGAGACATAGCGACAAAATATGATGGCAAGGTTAATACCATCATTTCAAATGAATATAACTTAGCAAAAGAACTGCCAACCACTGACCTTGTGGTAAACTGCGTAAGATGGCCTAAGAATGCTACAAAAGCTATGATCACTCGCGATATGGTCAAGTCCATGCGCAGAGGATCCGTTATAGTAGACGTAAGTAACGACTACGGATGCATAGAAACCTTCCATGAAACAACACATGATGACCCTACTTATATTGAAGAGGGTGTAGTTCACTATTGCGTAAGCAATATACCGGGTGCTATTGCAGGCTCAACTTCTGTAGCTTATGCGGCAGGAATCGTGGAACATTTCCGCTCAATTATGAAAAACGGTCTTGCAGAGGCGTGTGTAAGGGACGGATATTTAAGAAGAAGCTTAACTGCATATAAGGGTTATCTGACACATGAAGAAACCAGTGGAATCCAGAACAGACCTTGGGTTAAGCCGGAAGTTATTCTTGGAATCGCTGACAGAAAGCTTGATCCTGCTCCTGCAGCAACTGTTACAAAGTCTGAGAATTTCTACGAGGAATTTAAATAGTTAGCTAAGCTTGTTTAATTATACATCTTGTTTAATCTTTAATGAAACTCGCTTATTGAAAGGAGATGCTTTCTAAGGCAGCAATTTTTGCCTTGGGGAGCATCTCTTTTGATGAGTTGACAGAATAAAAAAATATGGTGTAGAATGGAAAAAAAGCAAAGGGGTGTTACCATGAAAAAGAGAGAAATAAGACCGATTACTCCTTCAGATATGCCGGCATATATAGACATATATCTAAATGCATATCCGGCAGGTAAGGATTTATCGTCCGAATGCTATGATAAATACTATAACCGAAACCTTCAGTCGCTTTGCGAGTTCGAACATGTAAATTTCTTTGGAATGTACGAAGAGGAAGAACTGATTGCGATTATGAAGCTGATAGATTTTGATATAAATCTCTTTGGTGAAATGAGAAAAGCAACAGGGCTAATGTCTTTAGGAGTTCATCCACTACATAAGCGAAAAGGTGTTGCTAGAGACATGGTACGCTTCTTCGAGGAATACACAGTTAAGTCGGGAGGAACAGTATCGCTGCTCCTGCCATTCAGAATGGATTTCTATAAGAAACTTGGATACGGCTGCGGTACACGTCTTGATGAATATCACATTAAGACAGAATACCTTCCTAAAGAAAGAGATATGGAAGGGCTTCGTTTTATGGGCAAAGAGGATGTTGACAAGATGGTTTCATGTCATACCGAATTTGTCAGAAGATACCACGGAGCGCTATGCAAATTTGAAGAAGAAATCAGGGATATGAAAAACGATGATGATGTGCGCAGGCTTGGGTATTTTGAAGGTGACAAGCTTTTGGGCTATGTGACCTTTGCCTTTGTGAACACTTCAGACTGCAATTACACTCTTAACCTGATGGATGTCAAGGAAATTGTATATGAAGACGAGAAAGTGTTAAGAAAACTACTGGGAGGTCTTCGAATGCAGTCCGATCTAGCTCAATCTGTCATTGTTAGAAGCGGCGAGGCTGATTTTTATCACCTTCTTGAAAGCGCTCAGGATATGAGTGGCAACTATATAGATTTTGGATTTTTACAGACTAATATTTCGGCAGTAGGGACAATGTATAAGATTCCTGATATCGAAGCCTTTATAAAGGCGGCAGAGCATAGGAAGTTCCCTGCTGAAAAGGTTTCTGCAGCATTTACAGTTCGTGATGAGTTGTGCGGCGACGAAAAGAGATTTGTACTGAAGTTCCAGCCTGAAGAAGACCATGAGTTCAGCAAGTGGTCCTATTCTTCTTCTGAAGAGGAACTGAGAGGTGCAGATGTGCATTTCACATGTAAGCTTTCTGATTTCAGTTCTCTTCTTATGGGCAGTGCAGAGCTTGGAGGCCTTGTAAGACTTGGAGTAGTGGAGATGGATAAGCCTGAAAAGGTAAGACGTCTTGACTATCTCTTCCATGCAGAGCAAAAGCCGTTTACTAATACTGACTACTAAATACAAAGAAAACCCGCGCCGGCAGGGCATCTAAGCCTTCCTAAAGCGCGGGATTTTATTTATCTGTTCATATGCTTCTTGATAGCAGCGAAGGTTTCTTCGCTCAATACATGTTCTATTTTGCAGGCATCTGCTGCGGCAGTTTCAGGGTTAACACCCAGGGCGATGAGACCGTTGGTAATTAGAATGTGCCTTTCGAAGACCTTTTGAGCAATCTTAAGGCCTTCCTCTGTAAGAAGAATATTGCCGCTGCTGTCTGTCTCAACATATCCGTTTTCACGAAGATTTTTCATTGCCACGCTTACGCTGGGCTTTGAAAAGCTCAACGCGTGAGCAATATCTATGGAGCGGACGGTGCCCTTTTCCTGTTGTAACATGTATATTGTTTCTAAGTAGTTTTCTGCTGATTCAAGAATTTTCATAAAACACCTTTTTTATACTGTTTAGTCTTCTTTGAGGATTCCTTTTAAAGAACTTGCAAGCCCTGCAAGACCCTGAATTTCTGATGGAACGATAATCTTTGTAGCCTGACCGTCTGCAGCCTTTTCGAAAG
>JAQXRN010000099.1 GCA_029218545.1 Bacillota bacterium
GGATTTGGTACTGGCTATTTGCTTAGTAACTATTGTGATTGAATATGTGACAATTTTTTGAACTATGAAATAAGTGCGACTATAGCAAGGATAAAAGATGCAATGGATATAGCAAGTGTAATCCAGGCTCTTAACTCTACAAAATAAAAGCGCTTTTTAGTTTCAAAATTATGTTTAAGAAAATTTATTCCATTTTCCGTGATGATCCAAGTACCATCCCACGGGACTTGTTCGGAATTTATCCATTTTAAATTTTGCTGAATCAATTTATTGTGACTGAGATTTTGCGCATCAGCTCGATTTATATATACGGCATCATGTTTTTTTAATTGTTTTAAAATACGAATTTCTTCCGCAGAGAGAATAATGTTTTCAATTTCATGTATAGTTAGCATTTTTTCACGTCCTTTCTGAATACTCAGTTACTGAAACAGCCTGTGAGGAGATTATAGCAAAAAAGAATATGAAAACAAAGGAGTGATTATATGGACAAGCAGACATTAATAAGGAACCTCAGACAGTCTGCTAATGGAGCAGATTTTCTGAATAAAACTCAGGTTGGGAAGTATATGGGATTCGGCTCAAAGGAAGCCGTGAACAATTTCCTGCGCGGCCTCGAGTATTACAAACAGGGCAAAGAGTGCCTGTACCAGGTCAATGACTTGGCACAGCAGATAATGGATAGGAGGTGCGTATGATAATGAGAATTGATTTTAATAACAGGCTTTCAAAGTGCTGCAAATGCAACAAGTACTGGAACACAGGAAATGCCAAAAGGACAGAAAGATACATATGTCCGGACTGTGAAAAAAATCTGAGCAGAGGAATGAAGCCGCTGATCAGAGGATGGGAAAAAGTTAGGATGGTAGCAAAAGGATAGAAAGGAGAATCTAAATGCCTGAACAGTTAGCAATAATTATATCTTTGGCCATGATGTACATCTGCGGAAGAATGGTGGAGCAGATTAAACAGAATCAAAGAGCAGAACGCAGGAGAAGAAGAGTATATGAATTCACCAAAAGCAGAAATTGGTATAAATAGCTGTTGTAAAAAGGAGAACTCCTGTCAGTCGAAGTGGAGATGACCGGCAGGAGCAAAACAATGATTTTTATATCACAATCAAATTATATCACACAAAAAGGAGAATAAGCAATGAAAACATTAGTTAGCACTCTTGGTTTGAGCCGCTCCGATTGGCTTAAGTGGAGAAGAAAAGGCATCGGCGGCTCTGATGCAGGGGCAATTTTGGGAATGAATTCCTGGTCTACACCGTATCGTATATGGGCGGAAAAGCTTGGCATGCTTCCTGAACAAGAAGACAACGAAGCAATGAGGCAAGGAAGAGACCTTGAAGAATACGTTGCCCAAAGATTTGCCGAGAAAACCGGTAAGAAGGTAAGGCGCAGAAATGCAATGTTCATGCATGACGATTACCCTTGGATGCTTGCAAACATTGATAGGGATATCGTTGGCGAGAATGCCGGATTAGAATGTAAAACATCCAGCTCTCTCAATATCAAGAAATACAGATTGGGAGAGTACCCGGAACAATATTATGCACAGTGTCAGCACTATATGGCGGTAATGGGATGGGACAAGATGTATCTTGCCATACTCCTGTACGGCAGAGATTTTCTGATATTTGAAATAGAAAGAGATGAGGAAGATATTGCAGTCCTTATCACAGAAGAGAAAAACTTCTGGGAAAACTATGTCGAAAAAAAAGAAGCACCTCCGGTGGACGGTAAAGAGCCGACTTCGGATACTATCAAAACCATATATGAAGGCGGAGATCAGGAAGTAGTTCAGCTGTTCGGCAGGGATCTTACGATTGATACATATCTAAATATTCTTGCAAAGGCAAAAGAACTTGAAGAAGAAGCTGAGCGTTATAAGCAGCTTCTTCAGGAAGATATGGGGAATTCAGAGGTTGGATACACAGACAAATATAAAGTCACCTGGAAGACACAGACAAGAAAGACTTTTGATCACAAGAAATTTGCCGGAGATAATCCGCATATTGATTTAAGCAGCTATTTCAAAGAATCAACATTTAGAAAATTCGCAATAAAGGAGATGTAAGAAACAATGGCGGGAAAGATTTCAAACGCAGTAGCTAAAAAGAATACTAACATAGTAGATAAACCTAAATCCTTAAAAGACTACATCAAGAACATGGAAGGAGAAATTGCAAAAGCTCTTCCGTCAGTAGTTACACCGGAGAGATTCACAAGAATTGTTTTATCTGCCATATCCTCAAATCCGAAACTGGCGGAATGTAGTCCAAGCAGTTTCCTTGGCGCAATGATGACTGCAGCACAACTCGGTGTTGAGCCGAATACTCCGCTCGGACAGGCTTATCTTATTCCTTACAACAATTCAAAGAAGAGAATTGTCGAGTGTCAGTTCCAACTAGGATACAAAGGGCTTATTGATCTGGCATATAGAAGCGGACAGGTTAACTATATTCAGGCACATACAGTTTACGAAAATGATGAGTTTGAATACTCTCTGGGATTGGATCCAGTATTAAAACATACTCCGGCAAAATCAAACAGAGGCAAACCTGAATACTTTTACGCAGTCTTTAAAACAAAGGACGGAGGACATGGTTTCGAAGTAATGTCGTATGAAGATGTTTTAAATCACGCAAGAAGATACAGCAAATCCTTTGGCGATGGACCTTGGAAAACAAACTTTGAGGAAATGGCAAAGAAGACAGTTCTCAAACGTGTTTTGAAGTATGCACCTCTTAAAACAGATTTTGTTAGAGCGGTCTCGGCTGATGAGTCAATCAGACAGGTTGACACAAAATCAGTAAGTTCCGGTTACTCAGTAGATGCATTTGAAGATGCGAAATTCGAAACTGTTGTTGAAGCTGATTTCAGTATATCTGAAGAAACAAAAGAAGATGACTTCATGACAGATGAAGAAAAAGAAGAGATTATAGCAGCGGAAATTGCTGAATATGAGGCTTCTCTTAACGAGGAATAAAATACAACCGTTAATTCTTTATATGTACAGAGAAAGGTAATCTATGGCGAGAAAAATCAAGGAAGGTCTTGACTATTTTGAATTGGATTGCCGACTCAACCAGAAATTTAAGCTAATCGAAGCAGAATTTGGCTTGAAAGGATTTGCCTTAATCGTCAAGCTGTGGCAACAGATATATTCGCAGCATGGTTATTATTGTGAGTTCTCTAAAGATGACAAACTTCTATTTTTGTCCGAATTGGGTGGGAATAGCGGTGCGGACGAAAACTTAATAGACCAAGTGGTCACTGCTTCGATTAGGCGAGGTATTTTTTCCGAAGACCTCTACGAAAAATATCAAATCTTGACAAGCCGCCGCATCCAGGAACAATACTTCAATGCGGTATCAAGAAGAGAAATCGTAGAGGTGGAAAAAGCGTACCTCTTGCTTGAAGTCGGCAATTTTTCAAATATTGTTTACAGAAATGAAGAAAATGTTGACAGAAACGAAGAAAATGTTGACAGAAATACACAGAGAAAAGAAAAGAAAAGAAAAGAAGAGAAAAGAAAAGAAGAGAAAAGAAAAGAAGAGGAGAGTAAGTACGAAACCTCTTGCACAAATAACAATACCTCCTCTGATTCGCACCTCTTAGTTTATGTTGATACGAAAGAAGAACTGGAAGAGGCACTCAAAAGAAATGAGCTGAGGGAAGAGATAGGGTTACCTCCTATATCTTACAAGCTTAAGGAGGATTAGTATGGGCAGGATATTGGCAATAGATCCGGGAGATAAGCAAAGCGGATATGTAATTGTTGAGCATGATGGAAACGAAATTACATGCGTAATAGATAAGGGAAAGGTCACAAACGAAGATATGATGGCTATTATGTCCAGCTGCGGGAATTATGATTTTGCTATAGAGATGATTCAATCCTACGGGATGCCTGTTGGTGCGAGCGTATTTGATACGTGCGTATGGATTGGAAGATTTATAGAGCATGGATTATCAGGCAGATTAAGGCCGCACAGGTACATATACCGAGAAGAAGAACGGCTGACAATTTGCAGAAGCCCTAAAGCAAAAGATGCAAACATAATTCAGGCGTTAATAGACAGATTCGCTCCGAATACTGGCAATAAGGGAAAAGGCACGAAAGCGGAACCGGGTTTCTTTTACGGATTCAAGGGGGATATTTGGCAAGCCATGGGAGTTGCTGTTACGTACTTTGATATCTACATCAAAGGGCATAAGTAAAATGAGGGAATGTAAAGTATCATATAGCGATTTGGATAACTGTCCATATGAAAAGCGTACATGCTGTAAATACTGTAATATCCAGGAGTGCGAAGAAAAATGTTTAGATACAGATTCAGAGCATATTTGCATATGGGAAATGTAAAAGGAGATTCCGATGTTAAATGTAACAAGAGAAGAGTTTGAGAAAAAACTTGCTGAGGCTATGAACGAAAAAAAGAAAAGGGAACTAAGAAAAATGAAGAAGATGGATGATGAATTCCATGGATATATGGCTGACTTAATTAGAGATAGCGTAAGCTGCAAAAGGCGGCTGGCTATGAAGAATAGATATTCTGAATGCTAGGAGGAATAGCTGAAAACCACAGGTTGCAACAGAACGGGATGCATATTCTGCATGTTCGGATGTCACCTTGAAAAAG
>JAQXRN010000100.1 GCA_029218545.1 Bacillota bacterium
ATGTTCATATCTAGTCTTCATTTCATCCCCCTTATTTTATTCTGAGAGTTCTCAGATAATCTTTTTTATCTTTAGTAATTCTATAGCTTTCTACGGCCTTTTGAATGGACTTATTGTGCATCCACTTGTCGAGAGTTTTCCTCTCAAAAATCCCGATAGTTTCGTCATATTGCTTAATCAAAGCAAAGCTGTAATACCAGGCAATTGCCATATTTATATAATACTCATCGGTTTTGATAGCTGCCAGTCTTTCAAGGTCACTTGCCATAAACTCATCCTCCAGCAGGAACTGAAGCATGGCAACTACTGCAAATCTCACCCTATAGGTATCATCACTATCTAACCAGGGAATAATTGTTCTTCGAAGTAATTTCAAATCTTTCTTAAGTATTTTGGGCGGCATGGAGTCACAGGTAGCCCAGTTATCCACGTACGGCAGAAACTCGTCTATGAGTTTAAGCGCCTCACCAGGAGTTTTGGAAACAAGCCCTATCATTATACCATGTAAAGTCTTCTCGTCGTAATACCTGTGCGGCACTTCTTTGAAAAACGCTTCAGCTTTTCCTGCTTTGACAAGCTCCTTTGCATATGCCCTGAGAGCAGGCATTCTTACTCCGATTACGGAATCCGGCTCAATATTTGGAATCAGCCTCTGGTGAAACTCCTTGTATTTTATATCCTGCATTTGAAACAGTCTTTCTGTTATTTCCTGCATAGCTCAATTCCTTCCACATTCATCAAAATCCTCTTTTTATCCACCCCGGGAGCAAAGCCCCCAATGGAACCATCCCCCTTTATCACTCTGTGACAGGGAACCACTATTATAAAGGGATTCCTGCCAACGGCTGTACCGCAGGCTCTACAGGCTTTTTTGTTGCCCGCTTTCTCTGCCAGCTTGCCGTAGGAAATGGTCTTTCCATAAGGAATTTGAGCCATTTGCTTCCATACTTCTCTCATGAAAGGACTTCCCTTTGAAAAGTCAAGAGGCAAGTCGAACTCAGTTCGTTTTCCACGGAAATACTCTAAAAGCTGTTTTGCCGCTTCCCTTGTAATTTCCGATGGCTGCTCCACTCCTTCGGGCTCTCCATCAGTCAGCAGGTGAATGCCTGTAAGCTTGCCCTCTTGCTCCTGAATTCTTATAGTCCCAAGAGGAGTCTTCATATATTCCACATTCATTGCTCTATCTCCAAAATCATTTAATACGCTATTTGGCGCACACATCAACCGCCTTAATCAGTGCCGATCTTAATCCTTCCTCCTCAAGAACTGAAACACCCTTGATTGTCACTCCACCGGGAGAGCATACATTATCCTTAAGCTCACCGGGATGCATTCCTGTCTCAAGCTGGAGCTTTGCGCTTCCAATGAGAGTCTGACAAACAAGTTCATATGCCTGTTTCCTCTGAATTCCGTTTTTAACTGCACCGTCAGCAAGTGCTTCAATAATCATATCCACAAATGCAGGACCACAGCCTGACACAGCCATTCCTGCATTCATAAGCCTTGTAGGAAGCACTACTACCCTGCCTACTGTCCCAAGTAAGTCAAGAAGTTCTTGTCTTTCTTCCTTGTCCCAGTTGTTTTCCTCTGCAACCAGCAGGACGCCTTCTGAAACGGATACAGGAGTATTTGGCATAATGCACTGGATTTTTGCAGTTTCAGGAAGAAATGCTGTAAATCTCTCATAGTCCCAGCCTGCAGCTACGGATACAAGCTGCTTGCCTTCTAAATTCTTGCCGATTTCGCTTAAAACATCTTCTACCTGATATGGTTTGCATGCAAAAAATATTGTATCGCTTTTTGAAACCAGCTCGCCTAGATTTGCGCAAGGCACAGAACCGATTCTGCTGCAGTTATCCTTAAGCTTACTCTGATTTGGTGCATAGGCAAATGTACTGTAGCCACAGCCCTCATCTGATGCCTTAAATCCAATAGCCAAAGCCTGAGCCATGTTGCCGAATCCAATAAAACCTATATTCTTCATATGAGAACCTCCTCATTAACCTTCATTTTTGCTGTAATTATTCTGAAATGCTATTTTAGCTCTAACTCTACAGGGCAGTGGTCTGAGCCAAAAATCTCAGTGTGAATTGTGGCATCAACCAGCCTTTCTTTTAGCTTTTCTGATGCGATAAAGTAGTCAATTCTCCACCCTGCGTTTCTCTCTCTTGACTTGAACCTGTATGACCACCATGAGTATATCTGTTCCTGGTCAGGATAAAAATATCTGAAAGTGTCGATGAAGCCTGCTTCAAGTACAGCTTCAATTTTGGCGCGTTCTTCATCAGTAAATCCGGCATTTCTGCGGTTTGTCTTAGGATTTTTAAGGTCGATTTCCAATCTGGCAACATTTAAATCACCTGCATAGATAACAGGTTTCTTTTCATCTAAAGCCTTAATATATGCAAGGAAATCATCTTCCCATTTCATTCTGTAGTCCAGTCTCTTTAATTCGTCCTGTGAGTTTGGCGTATACACCGTAACAAAAAAGAAATCCTCAAATTCAAGGGTTATCACTCGTCCTTCGTGGTCGTGTTCCTCTATTCCAATGCCGTAATGCACATCCAGAGGCTCTTTTTTCGTAAAGACTGCCGTCCCTGAATAACCCTTCTTCTCAGCGTAATTCCAGTACTGAAAATAGCCTGGAAGTTCAAGCTCAATCTGTCCCTCCTGCAGCTTGGTCTCCTGCAGACACAAAATATCTGCGTCGAGATCCTTAAATATATCTAAAAAGCCTTTGCCCATTACCGCGCGCAGGCCGTTTACATTCCAAGAAATCAATTTCATCTTCGTTCCTCCTCTTTTCCGGCATTATAAAGATCCGGTCTTCATCATTTCTTCTCCCCACTCGCTGAGGGAATCTAAAACAGGCATAAGCTTGTCGCAAAGCTCCGTAGAAGAGTATTCAACTCTGATTGGAACCTCTAAGTGTTCCTCACGCTTTACAAGACCGCTTTCCTCAAGCTCCTTCAGAGCATTGGCAAGCATAGTATTTGATATTCCTCCTAAGTTTTTCCTTAGCTCGTTGTACCTCAGTTTCCCCTTATTGTTTAATGTGCATAGAATCTGCATCTTCCACTTGCCGCCAATTAAAGACATTGCATAGCTAAGAGGGCATTTTTCTAAGCACGGACAATCATAATGAGTTTCATACATGGTAAGTTTCTCCTTACTTAGTCAATATATTTTGCGTTATTGCCATAAGTGTATTTAGATACTATAATTATACCAAGTAAAAAAAATGGAGTAAATATCTATTTTAAATACATATGTAAGGAGGCTTTTATGGAAATTTATCTTCAGGGACTTACAATGGGCCTTGCCTATGTTGCACCCATCGGTCTGCAAAACTTATTCGTAATCAACACTGCTCTTACTCAGCCTAAACCAAGAGTTTATCTGACTGCACTTATCGTCATATTCTTTGATGTAACCCTTGGCCTTGCCTGCTTCTTCGGAATCGGTGCTTTGATGCAGGCTTCGGTATGGCTTGAAATGATAGTGCTTCTAGTGGGAAGTTTAATCGTTATCTGGATTGGCATCGGTCTAGTTCGTTCAAAAGATGACACATTAGATGGCGGAAAGGATGTAAACGTGCCGATTCTCAAGGTTATAACCACAGCATGCGTTGTAACATGGTTTAACCCTCAGGCGCTTATTGACGGCAGCATGATGCTTGGAGCATTTAAGGCAACACTTCCTGCAGGAACTGATCTCTTCTTCGTAGGTGGATTTGCTTCTGCTTCAGTGATTTGGTTCTTATCTATTTCAACAATCATCTCATTGTTCAGTGCAAGATTTACAAATAAGACACTTCGCATTATCAATGTGGTATGCGGCGCAGTAATCATCTTCTACGGATTCAAGCTTCTATGGAGCTTTATACAGCTTGTGACAGGCTAAAATTCCTGTTTCCGCCGGCTAGAATCTGAATCATAACTAAAAAACTCCACTTTGCAGTGTACAATGTACCTACCCGACAAAAGTGGAGTTTTAATATGTATTATTTTTTCTTATTCTTCAATTGTTTCTGTTTAGCCTTTCGTTCCTTGTTATATGGGTCAGGATTGTTGCCCATTGTAACGCCAGCCTTAAAGTAAATAAATACGCCTGCAGCCATACCGCAGAAAATCGCTCCTCTTGTAGTTTCTACACCAAAGAACTTGTAACCGAACACGGCAAAAGAAATTAATGCTATCCACATTATGATGCGTCTAACCTTAAAAGGTATCTTATTGCATACCTTTCTTACAAACTGTCTGTAGCCCTTAGAAGCATTCTCAGCAATAGTTAAAACCATAACACCAAAGAATAGACCTGAAAGATAGGCACAGATAAATATGAGCATTTTAAACATACCTACTTACCTCCCTTTCCCTTCTTAAGTTCTTTTTCTTCTTCCTTCATCTTCTTCTGGATTTCCTTCATTTCGGCTGCAATTTCAGCACGTTCCTTATCAAGCTTAGCCTGCTTTTCTGCACGTCTCTTTTCGATGATATCTTCTTCATCCGGTTCTACCTCAAGACCCTGCTTAACTCTAAGCTTTCTTGCTTCCTTCTTAGCCTGAGCTTCTCTCTTAGCTTCGAGAGCAGCCTTTCTTTTTTTATACATAAAGAAGTCAGGTACTAGAAGAAATAAAAATGAAAGAATAATGAAAATAGCACAGCCTATTACTGAAATCATCACTTTAAATATTCCATACAGCGCTGTGGAAGCAGCAATAACCTTACCGCCGCTTATATCTGAAGCCTTGATTTCCATTTTGTTTATATCAGCCTCGTTGTCTCCAAGGACAGTATAGGTTTTGCCATCTTCAGATATATCCACAATTCTCTTAACTGGGTTAATTGCCGGCTTTGTGGACTCATCCAAATATTGAATTACATCTCCAACCTCATATGATGAAGAAGTCTTTGTAATAATTCCGCTTCTAGGCATTACCTCAGGTGCCATAGCATCTGACTCTACCTTGCTTACGGAAAAACCTAAAACATGAACAATCTTACTGTCTTCATATCCCCCTCCGCGAACCAGGATATGTGCATCCGCTAACAATAGAAAAGCACATAAAATTGCGAGGCATTTGCACACAAAGTCAATCTTTTTTACTGCAGGTGTACGGTCATCCTCATACTTTCTCTTTTTCTTAGGCTTAGCAGGTGCAGCCTTCTTTTTGTAATTAGCATTTTTCGTATTACTCATAATTTTGTCCTTTTCAACTAGAAATAATGGTGGCTATATGAAGCCACCATTTTATTATACCTTTTTTTCAGGGGAAATGCTAGTACTCTTAGCCAATTAACCCAATAATTGTTTCATATGTAATGTTTGGAACATTCTGGAAGGTCTGCTGCATGTCTACACGCTCAGTAAGCATGTGACCATCTCTTCCGAAAGTACCGATATTTACAACAGGAACATTGATTTCCATAATCTTTTCTACATCGTGAGTATACTTAACACCGTACTGAGGCATGTTGTCTCTCAGTGCCTGTACTGCTAAAGTATCGTCGCAAACTGCCATAAAGCTTGAGTCGGAAATATATGGATAGAACATTCTTGTCTTTATCTGTCTCTTTGCTTCAGGTCTTACCTTTTCGATTGCCGCTTCAACTGAATCAAGTAATGCTCTTTCGTTTTCTGTTCTGCCTGTCATTTCGATTCTTGCACTGAATACTGAACCGAAGAAAGTAATTACTGCAGGAGATTTATCTTCGCACCATTTCCAAGCTTCTTCACAAACTTTCAGACCAAATAGTCTAAGATCAAGTTCAGGGTCTTCTGCATGAAGTTTTTCAGTAAATTCCTTTATTGCTGTCTTAAAAGCATCTCCATGAATTCCTGCCAGATAGTCATAGAATTCCTTCCATGTGTAAACTCTTGTCTTCCATGGAAGCTCAACGTAAGGAACTTCAGAAAGCTCACAGAATCTCTTGTACTGCTTATTCAGATATTCAACAACCTCATCAAAGGCTTCTACTGCAACCTGTCTTGATTTTGCAAGAACCTGTGCAGGGTCCCATCCGTGAGTGAAGAAGTTATAGTAGCTGAAAGCAGTAAGCGCAGTCTGTACAGTGTAAGGGCCTTTAGTATCCATCTGCTTCAGTGAAACAGGAGGAATTGCAACCTCTCCCTGTGCAATGTCGCAAAGATCTGTGTTTAAAGACATTCTCTTGGTGATTTCGGCAATGAGAAGGTTAGGGTCAAGTGCACTGAATGCCTGACCTACATGTGCTTCCTTACCAAAGGCTACAAAGCATGGAAGAAGCTTACCGATACTTCCGTAGTAGATGTAGCGGTTTTCATCCCCAGGGCTGTAGTTAGTGGAATAGTCGGCATTGATACATGAAATATATTCAAAGCCTTCCTTCTTCTTTAGTTCTACCAGTTCATCAAGAGCTGTAATGATACCCTTTGAGTTGTCTTCTTCGTCGCACTCTGCGATGGCGATAATGTTACCATCCAATTCTTCAGGGTGTTCGGAAAAATATTTAATAAGGTACATATGTCCTGCAACACCGGATTTCATATCCAATGCGCCTCTGCCAAAGAGATATTCACCGGATTCTATGTCTGCGATTACCTCATCTGACAGCTTGAAGGTTTCTTTAAGCTTTTCAGGAAGTTCATCACACTTGAAGGCATATTCTCTGATTGTTCCAAAGTCATCAACTCCAACTGTGTCTAGGTGTCCCATAACAATTACAGTTCTGTTGGAGTTTCCCTTTGTTCCCTTAACATATGCATATGTTGAATGTCTTTCCACAAAGTCATTCTTTGTCTGGAAGCACTTAACATAATCAGGGTGGGCCTTAAAGTAGTCCAGGCTCATATAGTAATCGTAGATATATCTTGCTACTGCAGTTTCGCCTCCCAGTTCCTTGTTTATACTTGGAATAGCGACCATTTCTGTGGTCAGGCGTCTTACTTCGTCAAAAGAGTTTAATTTCATAGTCCTAGTTCTCCTTCTTTTTGCTTACATTATTAACAATACTTACAATGTAACATCGCAAAAAACATGCCATGCATGCATTCCTATATTATCGCGTATATTCAGCCATTTATAATATATGCCAATCCTGTGGTGTAAAAAATTTTACACCATATGATGCAAAAAATTTTACATCAGCATTTTTTATATAATATTTATAATATTCCTTTTCTACATTCCCAGAAAATACTTATAATCTATACCATATTTTTCTATCTTGTACTTTAGAGCCTGCCGCGTAATCTTTAAAACAGCCGAAGCCTCCGACAAGCTTTCGCTGTCTTTTAGCACCTCTTCTATAATATCTTTCTCAAACTCGCCCACCACCTGCGCAAGGCCATCTCCCACAAAGTTTTTTGCTTTTAAAGACCTCTCACAGTTGTAATAATTAAGATATTCCGGCAGGTCCGTCTTTTTAATAATCGTTCCTTCAGACATATTAAAAGCGGACTCTATGGTGTTTCTAAGCTCCCTGACATTCCCAGGCCATGAATAATCATCGAAAAAGAACTTTACTGCTCTATCAATGCCTTTAATTTCGCGGTTCATCTTCTCGTTAAAGTAATTGATAAAATAGGTCGTCAGAAGAGGAATATCCTCCTTTCGATTTCTAAGAGGTGGTATCCTCATCATTACCACGCTCAATCTATAGAAAAGATCTTCTCGCAGCTTCTTGTTGTTTATTGCAGCTCTTGGATCGCTGTTCATTGCCGAAATAATTCTTACGTCCACATCTAGGTACTTTTCTCCGCCAACCTTCATATACTGCTGCTCTTCCACCACCTTAAGGAGTTTTGCCTGAAGGTCTATGTTCATGGAATTAATTTCATCTAAAAAAAGCGTCCCACCATCAGCTAATTCAAAAATTCCTTTTTTATTTTCAGCCCCTGTAAAACTACCCTTTACAGTACCGAACAGTATACTTTCCATCAACGAATCAGGAATAGCAGCGCAGTTTAGCGATATAAAAGGCTTTCCCCTTCGCCTGCTTGCACTGTGAATAGCTTCTACGAACAGTTCCTTGCCTGTTCCCGATTCACCTGTAACCATTACTGGTGAGTCACTTTTTGCGACTTTTAGGAGCCTTTCCTTTAGAATAGACATTTCAGGGTTATTTGTGATTATAGAATCCACTGTGCAGAGCTTGCTTTTTGCATTTCCTTTGTCGTTCTTTGATGTTTTTAAGGTAAGGTTAGATGATACATCAAAGGTGGCGATGGTTTTGCCCTCGTGAACGATAGGAAAAGTACTGGTTTTAATCACATAAGCCTTGCCGCTTTGCTCAACGATGAGCTGATTTTCATTGATAACAGGCTTTCCTGACTTCATAACACGCCGGTGAGTACTGTTTTCTTCAGTAAGGTTGGGATATGCTTCGAATAGATTTCTTCCAGTCACGTCTTTTGTCTTCAGGCATGTTCCGTCATCATCTATCATAGCTGAATACTGGATGATGTTATCCTCATTCACTATTATCAATGCGTCAACCTTATCATATATTACATTGTATTTGTCGATGTCCTTTATTTTCATTAGGCATCCTCCAGCGTAAAGCAAACGGCTGCCGAGATCCAGCAGCCGTCTTTCATCTATTATTTTATGCTCTTCTAAATGTCTCTCTGCCTGCCAAATATGTATTCAATGCCTGAATATCTTTGATTTCCTTGGTTGGGCACTCAAAGATATCTCTGTCGATAACTACCATATCAGCAAACTTGCCAACTTCAATAGTACCCATCAGGTCTTCTTCTCCGTTTGCATATGGAATGTTCTTTGAGAAGCAGCATACTGCATCGTATACGGAAAGCTTTTCTTCCGGCTGAACGCCGCCTTCAGGATATCCATCAAGGTCAGTTCTTTCTACCAGAGAGAAAATACCGTTCCATGGTGAGAATATTTCTACAGGGTTGTCTGAACCACCTGTTAACAGCAGTCCAGCATCCATGTATTTCTTCCAAGTGTAGCTTCTCTTTGCTCTTTCCTCGCCAACTCTGTCCTTAATCCAGTGAAGGTCAGTTAAGAAGAAGGATGGCTGAATATCAAGCACAACAGGAAGTTTTGACATTCTGTCGATAAGTTCAGGTGTAGCCATCTGTGCATGAATCAGTCTGAACGGTAATCTATCAGCGATTTCCCTTTCTGTCATGCCTTCTCTTCTTACTCTGTCTAAAGTATATTCGATTGATGTCACTACATTATCAAGTCCCTTATCGCCTATGCAGTGAATTGCAGGCTGAAGACCCATCATATAGCCTGTATAAACTCTTTCGTTTAAGTCTTCCTGGCTGATTACCAAGATACCATCTGTAGTTGGGTCATCGTCATATGGTTCATAAAGCTTAGCTGATCTTGAACCTAAAGAACCATCGCAGAAAATCTTAAATGTACCAAACTGTGCTGCTCTGTACGGATCTTCTCTTTCTGCCTTTGTTACAAATGGCTTATTATATAGCTCATCGAGGCATACAGTCATTCTTACAGGAAGTTCTCCCTTTCTGTTAAGCTCAATGTAGTCATTGATATCTTCTGTGTATTTCCAGATTTCTGCAGCATATGTATGAATCATTGTAAGACCATACTGAGCTGCCATTTCGAAGCCCTGCTTCATATATTTTGATTTATTTTCAGGAATAAGGAATGGGTCCGGGATTAGTTCATCATAAATCTTCGAAGCCTGTTCTCTGAATATGCCGTTTGGCATTCCATCTTTATCAAGTTCAACAGTCCCGCCTGTACCAAATTCATATCCTTTTCCGATATTTGCTTTTTCAAGAGCCATTGTGTTGGCTACTGCTGTATGAAGGCAAACTCTCTTAATTACGATTGGATGCTTTGTACTTGCCTTATCTAAGTCTTCTTTTGTTGGAAGGGTGTCTTCGCAGTCTTCCCATTTGGACTGGTCGAAGTTTGAACCCTTAATCCATTCACCTTCAGGTGTCTCTGCTGCTTTGTCAGCAAGTCTCTTGATTGCCTCTGCTTTACTCTTAGCACCGCCAAGGTCAACTGTAGTAAATGTCTGGCAGAAAGCAAAGAAATGCATATGGGAGTCTCCCATTCCTGGAAGAACTGTCTTTCCTTCTAAGTCAATGACTTCTTCTGCTTCGTATTTTGCAAGAGCTTCTTCATTTGTGCCAACATATGCAAACTTGCCGTCTTTTACAACGATAGCTTCCTTGCATACGCCCTCTGCTTCAAGGGTATAAGCCTTTGCATTGATAAAAATCTTTTCCGCTGAAATTTTCATCCTAATCTCCTCCCAAAAAGTAAAAAAAATTTAAAAATATCCCGTCACGTTTCCAAGGTGCACTAAGGCACCCTGGAAACTTGATCGGGGATAAAGAATCAATGTTGATTATTTCTCAATTATGATTAGTGTTCTAATATGTACATCATAGTCTTGTAAAGAATTTCAGGTAATACTTCATAAGTGTATCCCATTTCAACTCTTTCAGTGAACTGGTGAGCATCCTTACCGTATGAACCGATGTCTGCTACAGGTAAATCTAATTCCTGCATTTCTTCTAATGGAAGGTCATAGATTGTACCGAAACCAGGCATGTTTGTCTTAAGAGCTTCGATAGCTTCAGCTTCCTTAGGTGCTGCAGCGTAGCTTAAGTCGGAGATGCATGGTAAGAATAACTTCTGAACTAATGGATATTCAGATTCAGTTGTTGATACTGCCTGGCTAACAGCATCTAATAATACCTTTTCTTCAGGTCTTGATCCTTCTACATAGATGTGTGGGTAGTAAGGAGGAGTTAAGTATACGATAAGAACAGGGTTCTTGTCGGACCATAAGGAGTGAACGTATTCAACAATCTTCATAGCCTGGTCACGAACATCGTATCTTGGATCCTTAGCTACTTCTTCAGCATATGCCTTAACCATTTCATCTAATTCAGGACCTACTTCAGCCTTAACAGCAGCATATAACTGGTCATAGCTTACAGTTCTTTCTACCCATGGAAGTTTAACGAATTCTCTTCCAACAAGTCCGCAGAACTTTTCGTATCTTTCATTTAATGTGTCGATAACGTTCTGGAAGCATTCAGCACCAGCCTTCATCATCTTTTCCATTACCTGAGCAGGAGTGCTGCAGTGAGTAGCGTAGTTGAAGAATAAGATAGCCTTTGAAGCAATCTGAACTGAATATTCAGGCTTTAAGTCTCTCTGCTTTAATGTGATTGGTGGAAGTGTAACTTCGCCTGCAACTACGTCAGAGAATTCAGTGTTTAAGTTAACTCTTCTTGTGATTTCAGCCGCAATCTGGTTAGGGTCAAGTCCGCTGAAGGATTCACCTACGTGAGATTCCTTACCAACAACGAAGAATGTAGGCATTAATTTACCAACTGTACCGATGTACTGGTAAACGTTAGGGTCGCCAGGATAAGCAGGTGCAATGTAGTCTGGGTCAAGCATAGCTCTGTAGTCGTATCCGAATTCTCTCTTTAATCTGATCAATTCAGGAACGAATGCAAGCATACCCTTTGAGTTACCTTCTTCGTCGCATACTGCTGCGAAGATAATGTTTCCTTCGAAGTTCTCGATATCCTTTGAAATGTATTCCATGATAGCCATTACGTTAGCATCACCGGACTTCATGTCAAAGATACCTCTACCGAATATGTACTTGCCGGAAGCGATATCTGCCTTAACTTCATCAGTTAAAGAAGAAACTTTCTTTAATTCTTCAAGCAATTCTTCAGGTTTTGTAGCTAAATGAGATAATTTACCGTAGTCAGAAATACCTACTGTGTCAGTATGTCCGATGAATACTACAGTCTTATCACTTGGAGCCTTTTCACCGTTAAGGATAGCGATTACTACTTTTCTGTTCCATGGGTCATTCTTTACAGGAATTGTGTAAAGCTTTTCAGGATGCTTTTTGTAGTAATCCATTCTAGCCATGATTTCATACACTTTATCGCTCATAGGAACTTCATCTGCAGTTTCAACGATTGACTGCTGTCCTACAAGCTCTAAAGCGATTTCCTTAATTCTCTTGCTTAGTTCAGTGTTCATGTGTGTTGTCCTCCTAATCACTTAATACATCTGATACAAACTCGCTTATTATATCGGCTACTTCAACTGCAGTGCCTAAATCAACCCTTTCGTCACTGCTATGGAAGTTATCGCCGTCAGCGCCTAATAAAACTGTTGGGATTTGTAGCTTGCCACCTATGTGGTTAAAATCTCCGATGCTCTGGAAATAAGCCCTGTTAGCAGGCTTGTTACAAACAGTTTGTATTGTATTTTCCAGTTTTAAGAGGATCGGATTGTTTTCATCGATGCAATATGCGTCAAATCCTCCGTCAAAGCCTTCAGCAGGAGACTGGCGGAAGGTCACTTCAACCCTTGATCTCACATTTGCTGCTTTTATTGCCTTGTCAACACGTTCCCTGATAGTGTCCTGAGTTTCACCTCTGACAGTATGGTGGAAAATCTCCACTTCTGCATAATCAGGAACGCTGCATGCTGCTCCTCCACCATTCATGCGAATAACGCATGGAGTGGAAGTCCCAAGCTTATCATCCTGCTTTAATGGAATCTTTTCCAGTTCAGAAACGATAGCTGCCGCATCCACCATGGCATTAATGCCAAGTTCAGGTGTGGCCGCGTGTGCAGACTTACCGTAAACCTTTACAGTATAGTTGTATCCTCCCCTTGCGCCTAGACATACACAAGGGTGAGCAACCTTTGTAAATCCGGAAGAAGGTTCTGCAATGATTGCAAAATCAGCTTCCTCCGCGATATTATGTATTTTATCGTTAATGATATATACTGTTCCAAGTCCATAAGGGCCTTCCTCATCTGAAACTAAATGGTAGATAAGTTTACCTTTGAACTTGCCTGTTTTGTATTTTTCTTTGGCAAATTTTTCAAGTGCCAGCATTATTGCAGCACATCCTGCCTTCATGTCCAGTGTACCTACACCGTACATGTAGTCTCCTTCGACAACACCCTCAAAAGGCGGTTTAGTCCATCCGTTGCACACTGATACGGTGTCAAGGTGGCCTCCCAGATATATTACAGGGCCGGGTTTACCGCTGTCCATAATGCCCACTACATTTTTGCCGTTGAATTTTGTTTCCTTAGGTTCATAAAATGTATGAATCTCAGCAGGGATATCTCTTTCAGCCATCCACTTGTTTACAAAATCCATTACATTATCTTCATGAAAGTATGGACTTTCTATTTCTACAAGCTGACGCAACAGAGTAATAAAACTATCCCTGGATATGCCACTATTCATTATATTATAACCCCCACATATATTCAACTAGAGCTTTTGTAGTTTCAGGAACAACTTTAAGTAAGCTGTGCTTGTTTACTCTTTCAACATACTGGTGGTAATCTCTTCCGATAGGGCCGTAAATAACGCCTGGAATTCCAACATATTCTATTGATTCAAAGTCAAGGTTGTATGAATCGCCCCAAAGTGGAGTATTTGCCGAATACTGGTCATAGTCAAACGGAGCAGTGATTGCACCGTAGCTCAGGTCGGAAATGCCCATGAAGTAGTTTTCATAGATTACCTTCTGACCATATTCTTCTTCTGAAAGCTTGCTTACAAATTCAAATGCCTTTGTGCCATATCCTTCCTTGCCCTTAACCTGGTCACTATGTACAGGTGGGTAATATGGAGGTGCAAATCCTATGATAGTAATAGGATATTGAATATTTGAATAATTTAGAACTTCTTCCATAATATCTATTGTTGCACTAGGGAAGTTGGACTCGCCGCTGTTAACCTTTGCGATAGTTCTTTCGTATGCTTCAGCATAGAACTTTTCAAAGTCTTCAGCATCTTTTTCCTTAAGCTGCTGGCATAGTTCGTTAAATGTCATTACGCAAGGATCGTAATGAATCTTTTCCATACGTTCTGCCTTGTTCATCTTCTTGTACTGCTGATATTCACCATCAAGCTTTTCAACCTGATTAACGAATGCATCTGTGCAGATTTTCTTTAACTTGTTTACTGCATCTTCAGGTGTTGAATCAAAGCTGAAAACAGTGAAATATCCGTAAGCTCTGTGAGGAATTGAAACGTCGTAACCAGGCTTCATATCTCTCATGTTTGCCCATGTTGGAGGAACTGTAGCTTCATCCTCATAAACATCAGAAAATTCCAATGAACCGTTAGTTCTCAGATAAATGTCAGAAAGCACTCCTAGAGCTGAAAATCCTCCGTAGCAGTGACCTGCATGGCCCTTCTTGCCCTGAACGATGATAGCAGGCATAACCTTACCTACTGATCCTAATGACATTGTCAGTGCACCATCAACATCCTTTGTTGGTTCCGGATCTATAAGCAGCTTGTAGTCCAAGCCGTATTCTTCTTTAAATTTCTTTAAGATAGACACGCCTTTTCTCATACCTGTTGAATAGGATTCTTCATCCGGTACAGGCATGAACAGAATGCTTCCTTCAAGTGTGCCTTCATCTGCTGCCTTTGCATATTCTTCAAACAGTGCTGCATGAATGGACAGACCGCCCTTCATATCTGCAACGCCTCTGCCCCAGAACCATTCACCTGATTCTAGGTCGGCTCTCGCAACATCTCCTAATGGCATTTCAGCAAGCATTTCTTCGAGTTTTGTTCCCACTTCATATGCCCAAGGTTCAGCCTTACCATATTCTTCTGTGGATACTACGTCAAAATGTCCACTGAATACTACTGTATCATTCTTATTGCCCTTAAGTAGTGCATATGGAATCATTCTTCCATATGGGTCATTCTCAATTTCATAAAGTCCTGTTAATTCAGGATGCTTCTGAAAGTATGGCATTGATTTAAAAAAGCTTTCAAACCACTTTGCCGGTTCCTGTTCAACTGTTGAACAACTTGTACTTTTCATGGCAACTAACTCTGTCATGATTTCTAGTATTCTTTTTTCCATGATCGTAACATCTCCTTGTTTTAAGCTATATAAATAAATCTATCATTTTGCTTTAGAAAAGTCAAATTTTTAATAACTCGTATTCACCCTTAAGCATGGAGTATTGAACCTGGTCCATTATTCCACGATCTTCCTTGTGGTGCTGTCTAAGTATTCCATCAATTTTGAAACCGATAGACTCATAAAGATGCCTTCCTACATTATTATCACTGTATGCCTCGAGCCACACCTTGTTCAGCTTCATATCTTCGAAGGCCTTTTTTAGCATGGCATTTATCATCTCTCTGCCATAGCCCTGATTTTTTTCTCTGAAAGCGATTCTCTTAAGCTCCATCCACTCAGATTCCAAATCCAGATCAGCTATTATATATCCTACAATGTACCCGTCCTCTTTTCTTTTTACGGCAAGAGTCCATACATCCGGATTATCAAGTTCCTCAATATGCTCTTCTCTTGTATTTGTCCATATATAAATACTATTTGATGGATCGTGCTCTATCTCCATTAAAACATCGATATTATCTTCCGTAAATGGTTCTAAAACAAGACGCTCAGTGATAATCATACCCGGCCTCCATTATTTTAAATTATCTAAAATTCTTACAGTATCTATAAACACACCATAACCTGTCTGAGTAGTTTCAAGACCGTACTGAAGCATAGTAAGCTTGCCCATAAGGTCTGTATAAAGGGAAACAACTGCGACAAGATTTTCATCGGCAAATACATCTGTCGCAGGAATTTCTTCCGGTGCAACTTTGCCGATTACATTGCCGTTTTCATCAATTGTGCCTCTGCACATGAGTTTTATTACATTGCCTCTTGATTTTGCCGCTTCTATATCCTCAAGAGTTACTTCTTCGATACCTGTACGGTCAATCATATCAGGAGTAATGCCTGCGTCCATAAGAACATTTAACAGAACTGTCAGCTTGGCAGTTGCATCCCATCCCTTTGTATCCATAGAAGTGTCTGCTTCCATAAATCCCTGTTCTCTTCCTGCCTTAAGGATTTCTTCATATGGAACGCCCTTGGCCATTTCTTTAAGAATATAGTTTGTTGTTGCGTTAAAAATACCCTCAATCTTGTCAATCTTGCAGTACTGCAGGCAGTTGTCAGCCATATTGAAAACAGGTGTGCCTGCCATAACAGTAGTTTCATAGAAGAAACAAACGCCCTTTTCCTTAGCAAGATCTCTTAATTCTCTGTAATACCATGCGAGAGGACCTTTATTTGCAGAAACTGCATGTTTACCGCGGTTCAAAGCGCCTCTGATGTGGTCAGCTGCAGGAAGCCCTGTCTCGATGTTAAGAGGAGTCAGTTCAAGAACTGCATCGTAATCTACAGTTTCTACGACCTCCATTGATGACATAGTGCTGTAAATAGTTGAATTTACATCAAAATGTCCATCCTCTTCTAGCTGGCGAGTTGCTTCTGCAAGGTCAATACCATCCATGCAATATAGCGAGCCTCTTGATCCGGTTGTGATTGCTACAACCTTAACGTCATAGCCTGTTTTTTCCATGATTTCATCATGTGTCTGGTTGAGGATTCTAGCAAAAGCCTTACCTGCGATGCCGTATCCTAACATTGCTACTGAAAATTGTTTCATTTTACTTTACCTCAGTCCTTTCTTTTTTTTCTGGCAGCTGAGCCAGTATTATCGCAATAAACATAAGTATGCAACCTATGTATTCCTGACTTTTGAGAACCTCTCCCAGGATAAGCCATCCTGCCAACAAGGCAAACACGGTTTCCATGGAAAGAAGTAATGATGCAGTGTTTGGTTCAGTATACTTCTGACCAATCGTTTGAAAAGTATATCCCATAGCACATGAGGCAATGCCCGCATAAAGAATTGGCACTGCACTAAGCTTAATGTTTTCGATAGTAAGAACATCCCCTTCGAATAGAAGAGCCGGGATGATGCAGATTAATCCGACAAAAATAAACTGAAAACAGCAAAGACGAACGGGATTAACCTTAGTCACAAAATGGTCCACCACATGTATATGCATTGTCGCTATGATGGCTGCTCCAATCATAATTATATCTCCTATATTTATGCCGTCTATTCCGTCTGTCAGGCACAGGAAATACATTCCCACCAAAGCTACAGCTACGGCAAGCCATGTTTTCTTTGCTGCCGGCTTGTTTAAAAACAGAACACCGCTTATAGGAGTAAGTAAAATATAAAGGGCAGTAATAAATCCTGCCTTGCCCACACTGGTAAACAGCAAACCGTACTGCTGCAGTAAAATCAATGATGTGAGAATCAGTGCACAAATAAAAGAAGCTTTGATAGTCTGCTTATTATCTGTATCATCACCTTTAAAAACCCATAACAAAGGCAGCATAGAAATACCGCCTAAAGCACATCTGACGGCGGTAAAGCTGAGCGGACCCAGATAGTCCATGCCCGTCTGCTGGCTGACTAATCCCATCCCCCACACTATGGCCGCCAGTATTAAATAAACATTTCCTTTGGTGAGTGTTTTCATGTTCTTTTTACCCCTTCTAAAAGCATACGCATAGCGTTGTGTTTAATTTAATTATAATGTTTTTTACAAATATATGCAATTTATATTATATCTCATTTAGGAGCTGTCATGTTTGTATTATTTCTCATTGACACATTTCTTCTATTGACACATTCCTTCTTAAGAAAATAGAAAAAGCTCTCTATGCAAAACGCATTGAGAGCCAATCTGTTATTTACCGTATTAATTCTAGTACTATTTGCTATTTATTGATAGCATCCTTTAAAGCCTTACCTGCTTTAAAT
>JAQXRN010000101.1 GCA_029218545.1 Bacillota bacterium
TTTTTTTCAAAGGATATTTGCTTTCCCCGGCAAAGCGCTCTCCTCTTTCGTAAGTTACCATGGCACTTTTGTAGCCTATCATGGGAACAATCCCGCGTAGAAATAGATTGACTTCTCCATACTGGGCAAGCCCGTCAAGAGCCCGCCTGCTCATCAGCCTGTAATCTGCATGGTTGAAAACAATATCTGCTCCCATCAATGCCATAAACTTGTAAAAGCCTTCCGCAGTGAACCTTTTAAAAAAGGAATCTTTTGCCCGGGAAGAACGCACCCCATAAACAATGTCACAGCCCTCCCGGTATTTTTCCAGCATGGCATCTACGGCATCAATATCATCCTGCAGGTCGGCATCCATGGAAATAACCATGTCAGCCCACTCTCTCGCTGCCATTAATCCGGCCAGAAGAGCATTCTGATGCCCTCTGTTCCGGCTGAGATCTACCCCGCTGAAAAGAACATCATTTTCATAAAGTTCCCTGATAATCTGCCAGGTCTTGTCTTTGGAACCATCGTTAACAAACATGATACGGCTTTGGGGAGAAAGAAGACCGGTCCCCATAAGCTTCACCATCTTAGCCTTCAGGCGCGAAGCTGTTTCGAGAAGCACCTCTTCTTCATTGTAGCATGGAACAACAATATAAAGAATGTTGTTGCTCATAGATATTTCTCCTCGATACACATAGGAATAGATACCTATCATGGCATCACTCCTGTTAATCTGCTAGTTTCCCGGTGGTGGGGGGCAAACAACTACCCGATTAAAAGAAGCCTTTCTCCTTTTGCAGAAAGAAGCTTACTTCATATAATCAATTCCTTCCTTCTAATCCCGACCGAATAAATCCCGCTATGGCCTGTGTTACGTTATTTCATCAATAAACAAACTACATTTTATACAATAATAAAAACTTGCAATATTATTACTGCAATAAACAACAAATATTTTTTATCTATCTTATAACTATTCATCTCTTTTTCACAACATATCTTGGTCTAGCTTTAGTTTCAATATAAATTCTCCCGATATACTCTCCCAAGATACCAATGCCAATGAGTTGTACTCCTCCAAGAAAGAGTATTGCAACGATAAGAGAAGAATATCCTGGAACATTGTTACCCCAGATCAGTTTTTCAATAATCTTCCACAATCCATAGAGAAAAGCACAACCAGCAATCAACCCTCCAAGATACGACCACACACGCAAAGGAACAGTAGAAAAGCTAGTAATGCCTTCAAGGGCTAAATTCCACAACTTCCAGCCATTAAATTTAGTTGTTCCTGCAGAACGTTCGGGGCGCACATACTCAACGATCTCAATACGCCTACCTCCAACCCATGAAAGTAACCCTTTCATAAACACATTACGCTCTTGGAGACGTTTTATATTATCCACAACTTCACGGCTCATGAGGCGAAAATCACCAACGTCTTCCTCAATATGCGGATTGCTAATGCTATTGTGGAGTTTATAAAACCATTTTGCGGTATTACGTTTAAGAAAACTATCAGAAGAACGATCTGCACGTTTCGCTAGAACGACATCAGCACCTGACTGCCATTTTTCGATAAGTGCCGGTATAATCTCTACAGGATCTTGCAAATCAACATCCATAGGAATAACGGCATCACCTGTTGCATAATCAAGTCCTGCACATAGTGCAGATTCTTTACCAAAATTTCTTGTAAACGATACTGCCCGCACGTATTCATCATTTTTCTCAAGTTCATTTATAATTTCTTCAGTTTTATCCTTGCTTCCATCATTGACAAACAAAATACGGCTGTCATCCGTTATTTTTCCTTTACCGATCAGATCCGTCAGTTCTTCTAAAAACATGGGGGCTGTCATCGGCAAAACCTGTTCCTCATTATAGCATGGTATCACAATATATAATGACGGTATCTTTCGTTCCATAGTATTCTCCTCTAACTCTGCGTAATTTGGTAGATCATTATGGAATATCCACAGTTCTTACCTTCGGTTTTCTGCCAAAGACTATTGGCACTATAAAAACTATTGATAATTCCACTTACACTTCTCATTTCCTGCACTGTTTGATTTTCATAAATCAGCGGATATTGTTCCTTTATTTTCTCATAAACTGCAATCTGCCCTGCATACCGCTCAGGTTCTGCATAATATCTACCGTACATGTTACTGCTCAACACGATATATTCTGCATTTTCTTTGTCCACCGGAAAAGCAAGGTTTCCTTCAGTGTCCATTGAACAATTTAATGAGGCAGGTCCAGAAACACAAAGAGGCGAGTACCCTTCATAAATAGAATTTTCTTTCGTTATATCATTTTCTTCACAAAATGACATACTTTCAATTTGCCCTTGTTTTGCCAGTTTAAAAGTAACCATATCTACTGCTCCCAACAACAAATTGATTCCTACAACAGCAGTTAAAACTCCAAAAAGCATTTTTGCTGTTCTACGCCAACGATTGATCTTCCATCTGCAAATTTGTTCCAATACCCAAGTTATTCCCACAGCTGCCAGTAGGACAGGTGTAATATAGATTGGTATACCCCATCGCTCCCAATGGAGTTCAAGAC
>JAQXRN010000102.1 GCA_029218545.1 Bacillota bacterium
CTGTTCTTGTCGTCTATGGAATTGTAAGTAGTTCCCATGAACATGTGCTGTTCCTCCTGGTTATTCCTAATTGCAATGGTAAATGAGCTGCCAATGGGCGCACTCATCCATTTGTAATCTTATATCACCACTATACACCACTTTTAATCACTTTTCAATAGTTTTTGGGTAGTTTTTGAAACTTTTTCCCCACTCAAATCGTGATTTTTCAACATCTTCAGCGTTGAGGAGTTCTTACCGCCCTCGTGTGGGAATTTGTAACAGCTTACCTGCCTCCGGCATAAAATAGAGTATAAGTTTTTAACTTAAATGAAAGGAAATATAAAAATGGATATTTCTAATAGACATCGCCCAGGTTGCGATAGTTTAGTATATTTGAACAAAGTGTTCTTTGACGATAAAGAAAACGCTTCACCTATTTTAACCGCACTGTCAACTTCAGATTCAAACTTCACACAGCAGTTTACAATAGAAAACAGCGGAAACTGCTGTTGCTGCGAACAGGAACTTAGCGACTGCACAAGATTCGATATCTGCAGCACAAAAGTATTTACACGTTCCTATAGGCTTAATCAATCAACACCTTTAACACCAAGCAATGTAACCGTTGAAGGTCTTCCAATTACAGCAATAACCACTTCCGGAAACCAGTTCATCGGAGACATAAGCGGCATCATGTCCGAAATTACCAGATGTCCTTGCCATTCATCCGACTGTCAGAGATGCCCGGGTAATTTTGTAATGATTACAGCCGCCGGCCCATGGGCTCTTGAAATAACAATTGTTGTGGAAGGTACTGTATTTAACAGCGGAACTGCATGCCCATTCAAGATATGTTTCACCACAATAGACAACACACCTCTGACAATTACAGGTGGCGCTACCTTTGCCTTCTGCAACGTTGATATTCCATGTCAGGTTAACGGTATTTCACCTGCTCTGGTAATAGATTTTGACGCATGCGTAAAACTGTTAAATCCAACACTACGGGTTACTTCAACTAACGGATGCTTTAGAGCAAACCTTACAGGTTCTCTTGTTGTAACACCACAGGCATCCCTTCAGGTAACAAGAAAATCACTCTTTAACCTGAATGCATGCGAAGTAGAAATACCGTGCGATGATGTGGGCCAGTGTGACCCATGCAACGAAGCCGAAGCGGCCTGTATCGATGAAAAAAGCGGCTGCTGCTGTGATGAGGAAGAACATCATGACCATGATCACAAGCCTAAGCCAAGAAGTGACTGCAGCGGACAGTGCTGCAGCACTAATATCTACAGCTTCTAAGGGAGTTTCAGGCACTAAAAAACCCGCTAGGCATCATGCTTAGCGGGTGTCTTTTTTTGATATTTTAGAATTTGTGTTTTTTCCTTAGAATTTGTGTTTTTTCCTTGTGGAATCCTTAAACTGATTCTTTCTCTGTCTGAAAATAGAATTCTTCTTTATCTGATGTCTCTTAACAGCTGATCTGATAATGAGTATCAGTATTGTAACAACCAAAACAATAACTGCAAAAAATATGTATTCAACATTTTGAGATATAAACGTCAAAAAATCCTTCATAGTATGCTCCCTCAATTGCAAAATCAATATTTTCATATATTATAGCTTCATTTAGCAGAAAATGCAAAGTATATTGTGATAGAAAACTAAAAATAATACATTTAGATGCAAATAATAATGTACGAGGTGAAGAATTTGTCAAGAATCGGTGTGAAAAGAAGCATATTCGCTTCATTAGTGTTAACTTTGTTTTCATTTATGATGTGTATAATCAGCATCAGCTCATCTTTTGCTGCCTTCGGTCTTATTGCAGCTTTTGTTATAGGTGTGCCCTTCGGCTCATCCTGCTATAGCTTTTTATCAATGAAGAAAGGGCTCATTATCAACACACTCTTCACCATATATGCCATGTATCTGATTTTTTTCTGGAGCAGAACACCCATAGAATTTATAGGCGCTATCATTCTTGGAATCAGCGGCGGATATCTTCTCACTACTCTTCCCTATATTCTGGTTGCAGATTTTTTCCCATCGGAAAAAGCTTCCACCCTCGGAAAAATTCTTCTCTTCAGCACTTCCCTGACATGCTTCTTTTTTTATGCCGTAAAACCAAATATTGCTTTACTTATGGCTGTTTCGTCCATTTCAATTTTATCAGGCTCATTTTTTCTGTTCAAAACCATCACAAAGCTCAAAAAAGCAGAAATAACTATTCAAAATCAACCTTTGTCACCGGTTCCAAAAGAAACCAAAAGGCAAAGAAAAAATCGCATTAAAATCAGCATTTTTTTCTTGTTTATAGCCCTTTCCGCCGGATTAACAGCAAGGATAAAATACATCGCTCCCCAAAGTGAACAGGCAAATACCAGCTGGATGTTAATCGCAGGACTGCTGCTTTCACCTATTATAACTTCCTTTTTTATCAACAGGAAAGGAATCTACAGCGGCTGCATACTCCTTATTTTCCTTGCCGAATTTTCCCTAACGGCAGCCGGCCTCTACCAGACCAGCCCCCTAATATACCAGCTGGGCGACCTGACCTTCGGCCTGCTCCTGCCCGCACTGGCCATAACCTGTCCCATCCTGACCTTCTACATGCTGGGGCCGGCTGCCTTCGGGACAAATATTTCCCGGGTAATAGTCGCTTTACCCATAGGCTTTTGCGCTGTTATCCCCCTTTCTACCATCGAGACAGGAGAACTTCTGGCATCTCCCATTATTTATCTGTGCCTGTTTCTTTTGGTTTGCAGTTTCTTCACCATATTTTCAGCTTGGAGTCATCGTTTAATCCTTTTGAAGTGAGATTTTTTGTGGTATAATTTTCTAATATGTATAAGTCATATGGAGGAAAAAACATGGCTGCATTCGTAAAATTTGAACATGTAAAAAAAGTATATCAGATGGGAGAGGTTTCAATAGAAGCCCTTCGCGATGCTGATTTCGAAATAAACAAGGGGGAGATTTGCGTAATCGTCGGACCTTCCGGTGCAGGTAAGACTACTCTCTTAAATATTCTTGGAGGCATGGACACCCTTTCAGAAGGTAATGTATGGCTCGATGGCGAGGAGATATCAAAGTATAACCAGAAACAGCTTACAACCTACAGACGCCACGACATCGGCTTTGTTTTCCAGTTCTACAACCTTGTTCAAAACCTCACAGCAGTTGAAAACGTGTCACTTGCAACACAGATATGCAAAGATCCCATGGATTCAGTTGAGGCACTTGAAAAGGTGGAACTGGGTCACCGTATCAACAACTTTCCTTCGCAGCTTTCCGGCGGCGAACAGCAGAGAGTTGCCATTGCCAGAGCTCTTGCTAAGAACCCCAAGCTCCTCCTTTGCGATGAGCCTACAGGCGCGCTGGACTACAACACAGGTAAGGCCATCCTGAAGCTTCTTCAGGATACAGCAAGGCAGACAGGTATGACCGTTGTAATCATTACCCATAACCTTGCAATAGCACCTATGGCCGACCGCGTTATACACGTAAAGAACGGAACAGTAGAGTCCACTAAAATCAACGATGCCCCTGTTCCAATTGAAGAAATAGAATGGTAAAAGCAGAAGGTATTTTTTATGAAAAATGCAATGTTAAAATCTACTCTGCGAGAAATAAAACAAAGCTTTGGCAGATGGTTTGCGATTCTTGCAATAATCGCCCTTGGGGTCGGATTTTTTACAGGACTTAAGGTCTGCAAACCTGCATTTATGGAAACAGGCAATACATATCTGGCGGAACATAATTTCTTTGACTATCGCCTCATCAGCACCCTTGGTCTTGAAGACGAGGACGTTGAAATCATCAAGGATGTTTATCAGGTAGGAAATGCCGAAGGCAGCTATTCCACCGATGCTTTGGTCACTCTAAAGGGAAGTGACCGCGGCGATATCGGTCTGAAGGTTCTGACTATTTCCAAGGAAATAAACACGCCTTCCCTTACAGCAGGTACCATGCCGGCTAAAAGCAATGAATGCCTTGCAGATGATTCCTACTTTACAAAAGATGACATAGGCAAGAAGATAAGAATTAACAAGTCCAACAAGGATACCACACTTGACATGCTCAAATATGATACCTACACTATCACAGGGCTTGCAAATTCCCCTCTTTATTTGAATTATGAGAGAGGTTCTACATCCATTGGCGACGGTACCCTTTCGGCCTTTATTATGCTGCCTGCTTCAGGTTTTTCCTCAGATGTATACACAGAAATATATGTGACCCTCGCAGAAGAAGCCTATATCTTTTCTGACAGATACGATGAGCTTTGTAAAGAGGCGAAGGAGCCTTTAGAAGAAGCTCTTAAAGTCTGCTCTCAAAGGAGATATGACTCCATTATTGGGACTGCAAAAAAGCAGATTGAAGATGGTCAGGCCGAAATCGACAAACAGAAGGCTGAGCTTGCTGCTGCCGAAAAAGAAGTCCAGACCAACGAAAAATATCTCAAAGGAAGTCAAAGTGTCCTGAATCAGGGTCTCGGATATTACAATTCAGGCTTGGTTCAGTACAAGACTCAGCAGGAAGCTCTCATAAATCAGCTTGACAAATACTACGAAATGGGGCTCATCAGCGAAGATGCATATAAGGAGCAGCGTGCACTTCTTGAGCAGCAGCTCAAGGAAAACGAAGAAGCCATAGACTCCATGCAGCAGGGAATAAATGCCGGCAAGCAGCAGCTCAACAGCAGTATTAGGGAGCTAAATGCAGCAAAGGCACAGATTGCTGCAGGTAAAGCGCAGATTGAAGAAGCTGAAAAGAAGCTTCAGGACGCGCAAAAGGAAATAGAGAAAATTGAACACCCTACCAACTATGTTCTTGACAGAGCCACAAACATAGGTTATGCATGTTTTGATAACGATATAAGCATAGTTGACGGTATTGCAAGGGTATTCCCGATATTCTTCTTTTTGGTTGCGGCACTGGTTTGTATGACCACCATGAGCCGCATGATTGAGGAACAGCGTACACAGATAGGTGTGCTTAAGGCTCTCGGATACGACAGAAACACCATCATAGGCAAATACATCTTCTATTCAGGAAGTGCTGCCCTGATTGGTGGAATTTCGGGCTTTTTCATAGGAACATACCTCTTCTCATGGGTTATATGGGAAGCCTATAAGATGATGTAC
>JAQXRN010000103.1 GCA_029218545.1 Bacillota bacterium
AGAATTATGCAACCTTTTTTTCTTAAGTAATCTGATACAGTAGATTTGCCTGTACCTATGCCTCCTGTCAATCCAATTACAATCATGTCCCACCTTTTACTTCAAATCATACCAAGAAACACCTTCATTAACATCAGCTACAAGCTTTACCTTCAATGATACTGCATCTTCCATACATTTAACAAGTTCCTTTTTTATAATATCTTTTTTGTAACAAGGTGCTTGAACAATCAGCTCGTCATGAACCTGAAGAAGTATTTTGCAGTCAGGATGATCATTCTTAAATTTATAATATACTTTGATCATTGCCATCTTAATAATATCTGCTGCACTTCCCTGAATTGGTGTGTTCATGGCAAGTCTTTCGCCAAGCTGTCTTACCATATAATTTGAAGCAGTTATCTCATGAATATATCTTTTTCTACCTAATAAAGTTTCAGAATATCCTCTTTCACGGCATTGAGAAATCTGATTATCCATATAATTTTTTACTTTTGAATGTTTATTAAAATAATCATTAATATAACTTTCTGCTTCTTTTCTTGTAATGTTTAGTTCCTCGCTTAACCCAAAGCTACTCATGCCATAAATTACGCCGAAATTAACAGCCTTAGCCCTACTTCTTTCAAGCGGTGTAACCTGATCAAAGGGAACACCTAAAACTCTTGATGCAGTAATCTTATGAATATCGTCACCTCTGTTAAATGCGTTAATCAGTTCTTCATCACCTGATAAATGAGCCAAAACTCTAAGTTCAATCTGAGAATAGTCAGCACCGATTAATATATAATCATCAGAGTCACAGACAAATGCTTTTCTTAAGGTTCTGCCCAGTTCTTGTCTAATTGGAATATTCTGGAGATTTGGTTCAGTGCAGCTTAATCTTCCTGTAGTAGTAACAGTTTGCTGAAAATGAGCTCTTATTTTGCCGTCTTTTCCTATCAAAGGTTTCATGCCTTCAACATATGTTGAATTAAGTTTAGATATATTTCTATATTCAAGAACAGCATTAACAATAGGATGCTTATCTCTTATTTTTTCAAGGACTTCTGCATTGGTACTGTATCCTCTTTTTGTTTTCTTGCCGAATGGAAGCTGCAAATCTTCAAAAAGAACATTACCTAATTGCATTGGAGAATTAATATTAAATTTTTTGCCTGCAAAATCGTATATTATTAATTCCAAAGATGAAATTTTTTCTTTTAATTCCTTACCAAAATCATCGATAAATTCTGCATTTGCCTTAACACCGTTCACTTCCATCGATGCAAGAATTTCAATTAAAGGTATTTCGGCATCATAGTATACTTTGTCAAGATTATTCCTTGTTAGTTCAATCTTTTCTAATTCAGATAGAGCAAAAACAGCACTTCCCAAAATAGAATAATATTGGCAAAGCTTTACCCTATTGTCCGAAAACAAGTCCATCTGTCCTTGTTGCACTATAAATTCATTCTCAGGCTCAACTTTAAATTGCATTTTTTCTAATAAAATTGTATCTAAGTCATATTTGTTCTTTGATGGATCGAGGATATATTCAGCTATTGCCGTATCAAAAACAATGTTAATATTTAACAGCCCATAATAAATTAAACTATATAATGAATCCTTAAGCTGATGTCCAATATAATTAATCCTAATATTATTCAATTTATCAATTATGGTATTAATGTTCATGGACTGGCAATCTAAATAATATCCCTTATTTTCAGACATCATAACAATGCCCTCGACAAATGGAGCGGCTATATGATTACCATCACCAATAACTTTCAAGAAAACCTGATGCGAGTCAGAAAAATCCTCGATTTTGCACAAGTCATTAATATTATCAATTATTTCAACCGGAATCGCAGATATTTCTGTCGCTAAAGATTTCACATCATCTTTTATATCCAGCTTTTTTAATAAGCTATTGAATTCAAGCTTAGTATATATTTCAATAAGCTTTGAATAGTTAGGATCTTCAAGTTTAAGTTTTGATAAATCGATATCTATTGGAACACAGGTGTTGATAGTTGCCAAACGCTTGCTCATTACAGCCAGCTGAACATTATCTTCAACTTTCGTTCTCAATTTAGCTGCGGCAATTTCTGAAGTATTTGCAATAAGGTTTTCTATTGACCCAAATTGTTCCAGAAGTTTAATACCGGTTTTTTCTCCCACTCCGGGAATTCCAGGTATATTATCCGATGAATCTCCCATAAGCCCCTTGAGATCGATAAACTGCTTTGGTGTTAATCCATATCTTTCAAGCATTTTATCAGGATCATATATTTCAAATTCAGTTATGCCCTTTTTTGTAATGATTACTTTTGTAACATCAGTTACAAGCTGCAATGCATCCTTGTCCCCGGTAATGATTAATGGAGTAAGACCAGCTTCTTCAGAGACACGTGCTACAGTGCCAATAATATCATCAGCCTCATAGCCTTCCATTTCTAGAATTTCAATATTCATAGCTCTCAACACATCTTTAAGCAAAGGAATCTGCATTGCAAGCTCAGGTGGCATCTTTTTTCTGCCAGCCTTATATTCGGAATACTCAATATGTCTAAAAGTAGGCGCCTTCAAGTCGAAAGCTACTGTCAAATAATCGGGTTCATAATCATTTCTTATTTTTTGAAGCATATTCAAAAACCCATAAATACCCTGAGTATAAATCCCCTCTTTAGTAATCATAGGTCGCGAAACAGCATAATATGCCCTGTTAATAAGACTGTTTCCATCAATAATGACAATTTTTCCATTCATAATCTTTATTCTCCATCTACAAATCCATCTTCTCCTAAATAGTTAGGCAATTATCTGATACGCTAGATACAATGCAATTATTACCCCTACTATTGATTCACCACCTAGAAGGCCAGATGCAATAATAGTTCCCTTTCCATCTTCTTCAAATTTAGGGAAAAACTTATCAGCAAAAAATCTCAAAGCACCGCCCAGAGCAGCAGTTGCTGATAAATAGAAAGGCAAATATACACCTAATCCAAGTGTTATTACCGGGAAGTTTATGTAATAAAGAATTGTTGCTAGGATTACACCGATTATAAAGGATGGCATATGAGAAATGCCTCCTACCATAGCCGCAACAGCAGAAGCCTGTGCAGCTGGGAACATTTCTCCACCAAATGCCTCAGGTCCATAGGCTTTTAAAATTACAAATAAAATAAAAACGGATACAAGTCCACCTATAAGTGCGCCAACAACTTCCGCAATCCATTGTGCCTTCGGGTCGGTATTTAATATATGCCCTGCTTTAAAGTCGTTCATAACATCACCGACAAGACCACAAGCAACAGCTACAACTGCTGCCACGAAAAAGGCTTCAACATCACCGATGTTTGAAACAGCTTTGGCAGCAATAAGCACAATAATTCCAAATATTTCCATTGGATTTATTCCTGACTGTCCAACACACTGCGCAGACATTGAGGTGGTTAACCAAGTTCCTAAAATAGTGATAACTGATGAAACAATTCCCATATCGGTAACAACTGTTAATACAAAAGCAAGGATTACCATTACAATTGGAGCCCATCTCATAGTGATAAAATTATCTCCTAATTTATCCTTTACAAACATGGATCCAAATATGTCCTTTGCCTTAGGAATTATTCCTTTTACAAGTATACCTACACCTGTTCCAACCATTAATCCTATTCCAAGGGATGCTTTAATATTTGCGGCAGTAAGTGAATCCCAAAGACCGGCTTCTACTCCACCAATCAATATTCCAAAGTCGCCGATTAATGCGCCAATAAACCAGATACCAACAACAACAGGACCTATAATATATCCTATTGAAATAAGCATTGGTGATAGCCATATTCCTGTGTATGAACCGTAAGCCATTGCTTTGCTGCTTAAAACAGTTGACTTAAAAGACAGCTTCCAATCTCTAAAATATGTAAAAACACCCGCAGCAGCCATTGAAATAAAGAGCAGGCCTACCTTCTTTGAGCCTTTGTCACTGACTTCAAGAGTAGCAGCTGCAGCCTGTCCCATTGCAAAAGGCAATTCCTTGGTTACAATGAAATATTTTCTAAATAAAGCAGTGAATATTAAGCCAAGCAAAACACCGCCTAATGTGACAACCAACAGATCAGCTAAGTCAACCTGTGCATCAGGATTTAATATCCAGATTCCAGGAATAGTAAATGCTAACCCACCAGCTACCATTGCACCTGCCGACATGGCTGTTTGAGTAACATTTATCTCCTGAAGATTAGTATTTCCTGCCAACTTCAAAACAAACATTGAAACCAGAACTACAAACATTATCGGCCACGGAACTGAACTAAGCTTAAGAGCAATAAACATTGAACTCATTGTTAGAACAACACTGCCTAAAGCACCGATAATTAACCCTCTTAGAGTTAATTGTTTATTAAACATCTTATTATTCTCCTAATTACTAACTATAAATTAACAAAATGTACTACGATTTTTTTAAACCTAACCAATACAATGTTGCAACAAAGAAGCCACCACCAACAATATTTCCAATGGTAACAGGGATTAGGTTATTAACTGCCATACCTACCCATGAAAGGTTTGCCAAAGCCTCTGCTGTAACTCCTGACAGCTGAACAAATGTTGCATTTGATGATGCGAAAATTCCAGCTGGAATAGCATACATATTTGCAATGCAGTGTTCAAAACCACAAGTAACAAACATCCAAATCGGGAAGAAAATTGCAAATATTTTACCAATAGTGGAATCTGCACCTGTCGCCATCCATACTGCCAATGAAACAAGCCAGTTACACATAATTCCTGATAATATTCCATTTACAAAGGAAATGTTTACCTTAGCTACAGCTGTTTTCACTGTAATTGCACCAAATAAATCTGCACCTGAACTGAACAATCCTATTTTAAATATCATCCATGTTATTAAGATGCTTCCTATAAAGTTTGCTATGTATACAATAACCCAGTTCCTCAGCATTTTTGTCACTGTGGTCTTCTTTTCTAAAACAGCTAAAGTGATAAGACTGTTTCCTGTGAAGAGTTCTGCACCTGCAAGAACAACAACAACAAGTCCCGCTGCGAAGATTGTTCCTGATAAAATCTTACCCAGGCCAAAGGTATTAGGATCTGCTACTAGATTAAAAGTACCCATTGCAGCAGCTGCCCCAGCAAAAGCAATATATGCACCGGCAAGAATTCCTAAGATTAGTAATTTTTTAAATGAGGAATTAGCTTTTCCAACCCCGGCATTTACAGTAGCCTCTAAAATTTCAATTGGTTTTAAATGGTTCATAATACAAATACCTTACTTTCTCTAAAAATATAACAAATTCCCGAAATATTCTATACTATTTACCAGTATTTTACCACCCTTTTGTTAAAAAAAATCCAACAGAACTATCTGTTGGAAATAATCCGGGATACCGTCAAGGAGATAATTGATGCCCTATCTAATGATAGGTGGGTACTCTGTTTCTAACTTCTGTCTTCCACTTACAAAGGAGGCATGACATAATGCTTCGAAAACGCAAATTCCCAATGCAAAACTGTAGGTTCAATTATGATTCCCTAACGAATAACCCAGAATGAAATATCTGTTTATATGATTATTATAATCACATTATAAATAAAATACAACTAATTTTACAAAAAAACCCTTTGCCAATATTATATCAGCAAAGGGAATTAATGCTATGTATTTTGCTTCTGTTTGGAATTATTCAAAAAGGTCAATTGCACAGTTTGTATATACCTTCTGTACATCATCGTTATCCTCTAATATTTCAATCATCTTAGCAAGCTTCTTAATATCCTCAGGAGTGCTTGGAGTAGCTTCCATTGAAGGTACCATTTCTACATCAGATTCAACAAGCTCATAACCTGCATCAGTTAATGCAGTGTGAACATCCATATGTACAGCGGGATCAGTTATGATTTCAAAGCTGTCCTCATTTACAACCATATCATCTGCACCTGCTTCTAAAGCTGTTTCTAACAGAGAATCCTCATCGATGTCATCAGTTTTCTCAATATAGATTAAGCCTTTTCTTGAGAACATGTATGAAACACATCCAGGTGAACCTAAGTTACCACCATATTTATCAAAGGTAGATCTTACAGCTGAAGTGGTTCTGTTATTGTTGTCTGTAAGCGCTTCAACAATAACTGCAACACCTGCAACCCCATAGCCTTCAAACTTCAGTTCAACATAAGTTTCGCCTGCAAGTTCTCCTGTACCTTTTTTGATTGCTCTATTAATATTATCGTTAGGCATTGAAATAGCCTTTGCTTTTTCAATTGCTAATCTTAATGATGAATTATATTCAGGATCTCCACCGTCTTTTGCTGCAACAGTAATTGCTCTTGCGTATTTAGTAAACATTGCGGCTCTCTTTGAGTCCTGAGCTGCCTTTCTTCCTGCGATTGTACCGTGTCTTCCCATGAGACACCTCCTATTCTGAAAATTTTACGACAAATATTATATCATCATATAACATGTCATTCAAGGACAAATTATAGGTTTTTGTGAGCTGCCGCCATCATTAATTTAATCCTGTTAAGCTGATTTGTATCACTGGCACCTGGATCGTAGTCAATTGCAACAATGTTTGCATTTGGATACCTTTCTCTTAAAGGTTTCATCATGCCCTTTCCTGTTACGTGATTTGGCAAGCAT
Source organism: Bacillota bacterium (assembly GCA_029218545.1). Taxonomy (GTDB): domain Bacteria; phylum Bacillota; class Clostridia; order Peptostreptococcales; family Anaerovoracaceae; genus Fimisoma. Next base: position 6,656 of record JAQXRN010000103.1, read on the forward strand.
GCAAAAGGCTGAAGGCAAGCAATGTTTGTTGCACCTGATTCTATTAATTCAATCATTTCACCGGTTAATAGCCATCCTTCGCCACACTGGTTACCAATTGATGCAATTGAGGAAGCTTCTAATGCTGTCTTCTCAATATATGAAGGTTCATTAAATCTCTTTGAATCGCGTAAAGCCTTCCTCATAGGTTTTCTAAACCATTCAACCAATGCAATTGCAAGCTGATTCAACTTGAATTCCTTATATGTACCTGAAAGTTTTTCATAGTTAAACTTTTTACTGTACATTCCGTATAGGAAGAAGTCTATCAAATCCAGAACAACAGCTTCTCCGCCTTCTTTTTCAATAATATCGACTATATTGTTATTTGCATCAGGATGATATTTTACAAGAATTTCCCCTACAACACCAACTTTTGGTTTCTTAATGTTATTAAGAGGAAGATTATCGTATTCATTAACTATTTCCCTAATAAGTTTTCTGAAGGTGGAAAGCTTACCATCTTTGCAGTTTTGGAAAATCTGTTCTTCATATTTTTTCATAATTCCTTCAGCACTGCCTTCCACAACTTCATATGGTCTTGTTGCATATAACAGTCTCTGGAACAAATCTCCATAGATTGCAGCGATTATCAGTCTCTTTCCGGTGGCAATATCCAGTTTAAATCCAGGGTTTGCTTCAAGACCAACAATATTGAAAGATATTACAGGAATCTGTTCCATTCCCAAATCTTTCAAAGCTTTTCTTAAAAGCGCAATATAGTTGCTGGCTCTGCATCCTCCACCAGTCTGCGACATTATCAATGCAGTTCTGTTTAAGTCATATTTACCTGATTTTAATGCACTGATCATCATTCCAAGTGTAACAAGGGTTGGATAACATGCATCATTATTTATATACTTTAATCCTTCATCGATAGCCTTCTTGTCTGCGGTAGGAAGTACAACTGCATTGTAACCGGCCGACCTCAATGCCACTTCTAAATATTGAAAATGAATTGGGGACATCTGCGGAACAATAATAGTGTAGTTTTCCTTTTTCATTTCCTCTGTGAAAAGTTTTCTTTCATATGGAGTCTGTTTGTAATCAGCCTTGATAGAATTCTTTGTTCTTTCATCAATTGCAGCTTTTAATGATCTGATTCTGATTCTTGCAGCTCCTAGGTTAGTACCTTCATCAATTTTTAGAACAGTATACAATTTTTTATTGTTTTCAAGAATTTCTTCTACCTGATCAGTTGTAACTGCATCCACACCACATCCGAATGAGTTTAGTTGAACCAGTTCAATGTCATCTCTTGAGCTGACAAAATTAGCCGCTTTATACAATCTGGAATGATATGTCCACTGGTCTAACACTCTGATAGGCCTTGGTAATTCTGCAAGATGACATATTGAATCCTCAGTTAAAACCGCCATATCATAAGATGTAATCATCTTATTGATACCATGGTTTATTTCTTTATCCAAATGATATGGTCTTCCGGAAAGTACAATGGCCTTTTTATTGTTCTTTTCTATGTATTTTAAGGCTTCTTCGCCTGCTTTTCTAACATCTTCCTTAAATCTTTCCTGTTCAGTTCTTGCAGCCTTAACAGCATCCTTTATTTCAGCTTCTGAAATATTTTTGAATTCAAGGACTTCAGCCATACGTTTTGCTAATCTCTCATCATTATCATATGGAAGAAACGGGTGCGAGAATCTTACTCCTGCTTCTTTAAATACCTCATCCATATTGTTGGCAATAACTTCAGGATATGTAGCAACTATTGGGCAGTTGTAATGATTTGGCGCTGATATGTCTTCAATATGTTCATGATTTATACATGGATAAAAAATCCACTTCTGTCCCATAGATACGAGCTCAGCAATATGACCGTGAACGATTTTAGCGGGATAGCATGCAGTATCTGATGAAATAGTGTCTATTCCTTTTTCATAAAGTTTCTTTGATGAGTTTGGAGATAGAATAACTCTGAATCCAAGCTTAGTAAAGAAAGTGAACCAGAACGGATAGTTCTCATACATGTTAAGAACACGAGGAATTGCCACGTGACCTCTCGAAGCCTGTTTAATCGATAGAGGTTTGTATGAGAATAATCTGTTAAATTTATATTCAAACAGGTCAGGCAGATCACTGGTTTCATCTGTTTTACCTGCACCTTTTTCACATCGATTGCCGGTTATAAATTTCTTATTGTCCTGGAATTTCGTAATTGTAAGCATGCACTTGTTTTCGCATCCATTACATCTTGCATTACTGGTTCCTGCAGAAAAGTCTTCAAGCTCATCCTTTTTAGTAATCAAAGAAACCTCACCCTCCTGCCAGTTTGCAAGGGAAGTAAGAGCACAACCAAATGCACCCATTAGGCCTGAAATTTCAGGTCTTACAACATCTTTTCCAAGAACCTTTTCAATAGCTCTTAGAACTGATTCATTGTAAAAGGTTCCACCCTGAACAACAACCTTTGAACCGGTTTCATCAGGATTTCTTAGTTTAATAACCTTGTACAAAGCATTTTTTATAACGGAATAAGAAAGTCCTGCAGCGATATCACCGATTTCTGCACCTTCCTTCTGAGCCTGTTTTACCATAGAGTTCATAAAAACTGTACATCTGGTACCAAGGTCTACAGGGTTCTTAGACATAAGCCCTACTTCCGCAAAATCCTCTACACTCATATCTACTGATTTTGCATAGGTCTCAATAAATGATCCGCATCCGGATGAACAAGCTTCATTAAGCATAATGCTGTAAATTGCATTATCTTTTATCTTCATGCATTTCATATCTTGTCCACCTATGTCTAAAATGAAGTCCACACCAGGTAGAAATTCTTCAGCTGCCTTATAGTGAGCCATTGTCTCAATAATTCCGTAGTCAGCCTTAAAACCTGCTTGTATTAAACCTTCACCATAACCTGTAACAGTTGATTTGGCGATATATACTTTTTCCGGAAGTAAGCTATATACCTCAGATAGCATGGATTTAGTGGTTTCAAGTGGATTACCTTCGTTTCCCCTATAGAAGCTATATAAAAGATTTTTGTCCTGATCAATCAACACAGCCTTTGTCGTAGTTGAACCGGCGTCAATACCAAGAAAAACAGGACCTTCTGCTTTTGATAAATCGGCTTTAGCAACTACTGCTTTGGCATGCCTTTCCTTGAATTGTTTATATTCTTCTTCGTCCTTAAACAGAGGTTCTACTCTTTTAGCACTTTCAGTCTTTAATGTATCAACAGCAGATATTTTTTTAATTAGTTCACATAGTGAAACCTTTTCACACTGTTCTGCCATAAATGCTGCACCCATGGCAACAAAATATTTGGAATTTTCAGGGAAAATAACTTCATCTTCCTTTAATTCCAATGTTTTAATAAATCTGTTACGCAGTTCGGAAAGATATGTAAGTGGTCCTCCTAAAAATGCAACTTTACCTTTTATCTTCCTACCACATGCAAGACCGCCTATAGTTTGATTTACCACCGCCTGAAAAATTGATGCTGCAAGGTTTTCTATCGGCGCACCTTCGTTAATTAATGGCTGAATATCAGTCTTGGCAAAGACACCACATCTTGCTGCAATTGGATAAATAACATTTGCATCTTTAGCCGCCTCATTTAAACCATCGCCATCAGTATTTAACAAAATAGCCATCTGGTCAATAAATGCACCTGTACCACCTGCGCAAGTACCGTTCATTCTCTGCTCAATTGATTTGCCAAAATAAGTGATTTTTGCATCTTCACCACCAAGCTCTATTGCAATATCGGTTTCCGGAATTAATCTTTCAACAGCTTCAGAGCATGTGATTACTTCCTGTTCAAACTTTGCTCCTATCTTTTCTGATAATGCAAGTCCACCAGAACCGGTGATTACACATTGAACATCTATGTTACCTTGTTCTTCATAAAGTTGTCCAAGAAGTTCTTTCACCTTTTCAAACACGTTAGACATATGTCTTTCGTACTTCTTATAAACAATTTTGTTAAGTTTGTCCAACAAAACGATTTTTACCGTTGTCGAACCTACATCAATACCTAGTTTCATATAATTATTTTCCTTTATTTTTGTAAAGATTTTTAAAGATTATTTTCTATTAACTGAATTATATTACCACCATTTTGTGAAATTATTGAGTAAAAAAACGCATTAAATCCGTTAAGAAATCGTTTAGATTTTAATGTGATTATTTTACATCCCTATCCTTAACATATAATTAATAATTTCAAGTGGAAAAATAACCAAATGTGGGTTATAATTTTTACATTATGAAAAGTACTGTTAAAAAGAGAACATGGAAAGCCATATATAGGCTTTTGGACAAAGTATCACCTGTCGATTATGATTGTGGCAAATTATGTGGTGCGGTATGCTGCACATGCGGTGAGGAGTCAAGTGATGATGAATTAGGGATATACCTCTATCCTGGTGAAGAAAAAATACACGACAAAAATGATTCATGGCTTGAATGGACTGTAGAAAAAGCTGAGGACTTTGAATTTCCAGATTCCTGGACCGGAAACGTATATTTTGTAAAATGCAAAACACCACCGGTCTGCCCAAGAAATAAACGTCCTTTTCAATGCAGAACATTCCCTCTTACTCCGCATTTAGACCAAGATGGTATGCTGACATTAATCTACAATGATGAGGAGCTGCCATACTCCTGCCCCTTAATTGATGATGAAATCCCACTAAATGATGATTTTGTCAAGGCAACTTACACTGTATGGTCTCATCTTTTAAGGGATCCTCTCATCTATGATCTTGTCGAGTTGGATTCGAGAATAAGAGAAGATTATTTTGAATAATCATTGGATATTTCAAATTATATCTCTAATTAATTAAAGAGGCGCATTAAGTTGTTAAACTTAACCGACCTCTTTTTTTTACATATTTTTTAATTCTTTATCATATAGACGTTTAAACATAATAACAGACATTCCGACACCTATTATTTCTGCCAAAGGAAAAGCCATCCATGATAATGTGACGCCACCTATTCTGATTAAAATATATGCTAGCGGAAGAATTCCCACGAACTGTCTCATGACTGAAACTATTAAACTATATAATCCGTTTCCAGTAGCCTGGAACACTGTTCCGGTGATTATTCCATATGCAGCAAATGGGAAACATATACTTATCAGGCGTAATGCCGGCACTCCTATTTCCAGCATTCCCTTTGATGCATTAAACATAAGAAGTATCTGAGTAGGAAATACCTGAAATAAAACAAATCCTAAGATCATAACTGTTAGAGCCACATTGAAAGCATATTTATATGTATCTAACAATCGCTTTTTGTCTCTCGCACCATAGTTATAACCCATAATAGGCATTGAACCCTGATTCAATCCAAATACAGGCATAAATACAAATGACTGGACTTTAAAATATATACCAAGTACAGCTACAGCTGTTGTAGAATATGCAACTAAAATCATATTATAGAATACTATTAAAAATGAACCCAAGGACTGCATAATAATTGATGGAAAGCCCACTTTATAAATATCCTTTACAACATTCCAATCAATCTTAAAATTTCTAAGTTTTATTTCAACAAGGTGCTCACCTTTAATGACGATTAATACAGCAACAGACATACCCACCATTTGTCCGGTAATCGTTGCTATGGCAGCGCCCGCAACCTCTAATCTAGGCATTCCAAACAGTCCAAATATTAAGATAGGATCGAGAACAATATTGATAACGGCACCACTTAAACCACAAATCATTGGCGCAACCATATTACCTGTTGCCTGCAGTACTTTTTCAAGGACAATCTGAACATTAAGGAATAAAGAGCCAACACACACAATAGTCATATATGTACATGCCTGGTTGTAGATAGGAGATTCCTTCTGTGCATATCCGGAAACAAAAATACCTGTAATAAATAATCCCACAAGTAAAAAA
>JAQXRN010000104.1 GCA_029218545.1 Bacillota bacterium
TGTTTTCCATTTCAAATACAATTTCATATGATAATAGAATGTTTAACAAAACAAATAAAAAGGAAGAATATTTGAAACAGCAAAAACCATTCTTACTTAAAAAATCAGGTTGGATTGATGTTGAAGGGCAGGAAGAAGGTAATAATAATCATTTTGTAAAAAATCAAGCACAAAAGGTGTGTCAATTAATAGAAAGTGCATTGCCGATATATAGTAACTTATTTGAGACTGATGATAAGATATTCATAATTACACCGTTCAGAACAGTGGCGGAGTCGATGCGAAAGTTTCTAGTTAAGTACTTCTCGGATAAAGGTTATGATAAAGAAATACTAAAAGAGTGGGCACAAAAATGTGTTGGAACAGTGCATACTTTTCAAGGAAAAGATGCCAATGAGGTAATTTTTGTTCTGGGCTGCTCTGAAAAAAGTAAGGGTGCAATGAATTGGGTAGTAAAAAAAGCTAATATACTTAATGTAGCGTGTACAAGGGCAAAATATAGGATTGCGTTTATCGGTAATAAAAAGGAATGGGAAAAAATGACCTATTTTAGAGATTTTATTCCGGAATTAATTGATACTATAGAAGTATAAAGACAAAACCCCACATTACGATACGATGTGGGGTTGATTTTTGACTTTATTTGTTCATATGCTTCTTGATAGCAGCGAAGGTTTCTTCGCTCAATACATGTTCGATTTTGCAGGCATCGGCTGCTGCAGTTTCCGGATTAACACCGAGGGCGATGAGACCGTTGGTAATTAGAATGTGTCTTTCGAATACCTTTTGAGCAATCCTTAGACCTTCATCTGTGAGAAGGATATTGCCGCTTGCATCCGTTTCCACATATCCGTTTTCACGGAGATTTTTCATTGCAACGCTTACGCTTGGTTTTGAAAAGTTCAATGCGTGAGCGATGTCTATGGAACGGACGGTGCCTTTTTCCTGTTGTAACATGTATATTGTTTCTAAGTAGTTTTCTGCTGATTCAAGAATTTTCATAAAATACCTTTTTTATATTGTTTAGTCTTCTTTGATTATTCCCTTTAAAGAACTTGCAAGTCCTGCGAGGCTCTGAATTTCTGATGGAACGATAATCTTTGTTGCCTGACCGTCTGCAGCCTTTTCGAAAGCTTCAAGACTCTTGAGAGCGATAACGGAATCGTCTGCGCCTGCCTCCTTGATGAACTTCAGACCATCTGAAGTAGCCTTGTTGATCATGAGAATTGCTTCTGACTGACCTTCAGCCTCTCTGATTGCTGCTTCCTTTTTAGCTTCAGCTTGAAGGATTGCAGCCTGTTTTTCGGCTTCTGCATTGAGGATTGCAGCCTGCTTGTTAGCTTCAGCCTGCAGAATTGCTGCTTCCTTTTGACCTTCTGCAATTAGAACCTGTGATTTCTTTTCACCTTCTGCGATGAGGATAGCTTCACGTCTTTCACGTTCTGCTCTCATCTGCTTTTCCATTGCGGTCTGAATATCGCGAGGTGGAGTGATGTTCTTAACTTCAACACGATTGATCTTGATGCCCCATGGGTCTGTAGCTTCGTCCAGAACAAGTCTGATCTTTGAGTTGATATGTTCACGGCTTGTTAGGGATTCGTCCAGTTCCAGTTCACCGATAATGTTTCTGAGTGTTGTTGCAGTAAGATTTTCGATTGCGTCCAATGGACTTTCTACGCCGTAAGCATATAGCTTAGGGTCAGTAATCTGGAAGTAGATTACTGTGTCTATTTCCATTGTAACGTTATCCTTTGTGATTACAGGCTGTGGTGGGAAGTCAATAACCTTTTCCTTCAAGGAAACCTTCCTTGCAACCTTGTCAATCAAAGGAATTTTAAAGTGAAGGCCTACCTGCCATGTCGCATGGTATGCGCCAAGTCTTTCAACGACGTAAGCTCTTGCCTGCGGTACAATTCTGATGTTGGCAACAAGCAACCAAACAAAAATGCCGATAACGACTAAAGTTATTATGAATTTGAATATACCCATTTTCCCCTTCCTTTCTAACCTTCGGCTGTGGGAGCTACTATTAGCTTTACCCCTTCAATAGCAATAACCTTTACGAGAGTGCCCGATTCAATAAGAGCATTATCTCTGCATACTGCAGACCATTCCTGTCCGCGTACTCTGACCTGTCCTATCTTATGCGGCGCAATAGGCGCAATAACCTCTGCAATTTCTCCTATTAAAGCATCCGCGTTGGTGCTTTCAGATCCGGTCTTTAGCTTTTCGACGAAAATCTTTCGAGTAAAGACTAAAAGAAACAGGGAAACTGCTAAAAAAACTATAACTTGGGCAGCGATAGGAAAATCCAGCAGCGATAAGATGAGTGCAATCAACGCACCTGCTGCAAACCAGATGGTAGTAAGGCCAACTGTGGCAGCTTCAACTGCAAGAAAGACAACCGCAAGAGCTAACCATATGATGGTCATGCTGACAGTGATTCCTGATATTGTCATAAACTCTTTCTCCTTTCCTCCTTATGCGAATTATACCATTTTGATACAGCCGTGGCTACTGTTATTTTTTTGTCCCTGCGTAGTTCATATCGTACTCGATTACACAGAGGAAGGACGAATTGAATTCGCTTACCTTCTGCTTGAGAATATCGCTGATTTCCTTTTGGGACAGCTCACATTCGTGAGATAAAACTACATCGAAGATAACATTGGTGTGGGTAGTACCGGGTACAATTCTAAGGTCGTGAAAGCCTAATGTACCGGGAATTCCACTGAGGACATCCTTCAAAATATGGGTTAGGGGCTCTCTGTATGGATTGTTTATATCTACAGGGTCCATGTGAACCGTAAGCAGAATATTGAGACTTTCGCTCAGATTTTTCTCGATGGTGTCTATAAGGTCGTGGCTTTCCATTACATCCACGGAAGAATCAACTTCAATATGCATGGAAGCAAAGACCTTCCCCGGTCCGTAGTTGTGTACAATAAGGTCGTGTATTCCTATTGCTCCGTCATAGGCCATGGCCATGGCTTCAATCTGTGAAACCAGTTCCTCGTCGGGAGCTTCGCCAAGCAGCGGACTTATTGTTTCCTTTATTAAGCCGATTCCGGACCACAGGATAAATGCTGCAACAGCAAGGCCGAAGTAGCCGTCGACCATGACATCGAAGAAATGACCGATTAAAATGCCTAGAAGAACTACGATTGTAGCGATTACGTCATTTCTGCTGTCAGTGCCTGTTGCAATAAGAGCAAGGGAATTGATCTTTTTGCCTGTGGAAATGTTAAACATAGCCTGCCATACCTTAATGGCGATTGCAATCAGAAGAACTATTACCACCGTCCAGCTGAATTCAAGGGGCTCAGGTGTAATAATCTTTTCCAAAGAGCTCTTTCCTAGCTCAAAGCCTACGATGAGAATCATGACGGAAACAGCCATTCCTGCAATGTATTCGATTCTAGCATGGCCGTAAGGGTGTTCCTCGTCTTCAGGCAGGGACGCCAGCTTGAAGCCAAGGAGCGTTATAATGGAAGACGCACCGTCAGCCAGGTTATTGATACCGTCTGCGACGATAGAAATGCTTCCGGAAATAAGACCGATAAGGATTTTCATTGTGCAGAGTACGGCATTTGATATTATACCCACAATCCCTGCAAACTTACCGTAATCATCTCTTACCTTAGGGTCCTTTGTGTTTTCGTAATCCTTAATAAACCTTTTGAATAAAAAATCACCCATTATAATCTTTTTCCTCCAAAACTATTCTTCCATTGCGCCTTTGATTGCTGCTGCAAGCTGGTCAGGACATGATGTGTTTTTGAAACCGCAGGTTATTCCTGAGAGTCTCTTGACAACCTCATCCCAAGGCAGTCCTTCAACTAGAGCACTGATACCTTTTAGATTGCCGTTGCAGCCTCCTGCGAATGAAACATTTTTTACTATTCCATTATCTATTTCGAACTGAATCTGCTGAGAACAAACTCTCTTTGGTGTATAAGTGTATAACATTTTCTAAATCTCCTTTCATGAATCGTGCTGTTTATGTTAAAATAATATGTACTTAAACTACAACAGTATATCATAAATTATGGAAATAAACTATATGAATGAAGATAAGAAATTATTATTAAATATTATTGAAGATAAATATAGAAGCTTTCAGAAGAATTATTCCATTGTGACTACCGATTTTCTGGACATGACACAGGCTTCCCATGCCGCTTCTTTTGTCAGGAGCCATCAGCGGGAAGGAGTGTTCTTTTATGGCGGATATGAGGACGCCACAAGGAAGATGATAGTCTTTATCCCTGATTATCTGGCAGTTGAAACAGAAGAGGAAATGTTTGAGCATTTTAAGACCTATCCTGAAGATTGTCCTCTGGCTGTTTTAGATGTTAAAATCAGAGAAAAGGGTGCGGTGCTTAAGCATTCGGACTATCTTGGATCTCTTTTGGGCCTGGGAATAAAACGTGAAAAGACCGGTGACATAATGGTGCATAATGATGGTGCACAGATTTTCGTCACTAAAGAGATGGCAGAATATCTGGCTGAAAACTACTGCAAGGCCGGTAGGGTTTCTGTGGAGGCAAAAGTTAAAGAGATAAAAGATATAGTAATCGCCGAGGCGAATATAAAGGAAATAAGGGTATCCGTTGCATCTGCAAGGCTGGACAACATGATTTCTGCAGCTTTTGATGTATCAAGAAAGACAGCTGTGGAGGCCATTGGAAGAGGTTTGGTATTTGTAGATGATATGGAGAACAAAAAACCCGATTATTCCCTAAAGGGTGGCGAAAAGCTGGTTCTCAGGGGCAAGGGTAAGGCCATATATAAAGGAACTTCCGGAACTTCAAAAAAAGGCAAGCTATATGTCAATTTCGACAGGTATATTTAGTCTTGAGAGCTGCAGAACTATTCAGCTGGGAGAGTAAATGAAAATGATAAAAAAGGACAGGTACAGTGAAAATAAAATATTGAACCTGAAGCAGCAGGAACTGTTATCACACAAAAGAGTTGCAGTGATAGGCTGCGGCGGACTTGGAGGCTATTCGGCAGAGCAATTTGCAAGGCTTGGGATAGGCGAGCTTGTGCTTTGCGATGGTGACAGCTTTGTTAACTCAAACTTAAACAGGCAGCTTATGTGTACAGAGGACAATGTTGGATGCAGCAAGGCGCATGAAACGGCAAAACGCATTTTTGATGTAAATTCCGAAGTGAGAACCATCATAAAGAAGGAATATCTTGAAGAGGATAATGCTGTAGAAATACTAGCGGATTGTCACCTTGTAATAGATGCAGTGGATGACAAGGAGGTAAAGCTCTTCCTTGAAAAAATGTGCCGAAAGCTTGAAATTCCGCTTGTTCACGGCGCTGTAAGCGGATGGTTCGGTCAGATCAGCACTGTTTTTCCTGGAGATGAAACTCTCTCTGCCATATATGGTGAAAATCCCGAAAAGGATGATAGAGAGTTTAACGGAAATACAGCCTTTACCCCTGCAATGGTCGCATCCATTCAGGTGGCAGAAGGGCTTAAAGTTCTCACAGGTCAGGGGGATATCCTGAGAAAAAAAGTACTGTTTATAGATTTGAAACATTGCGACATGCAGATTATGGAATTAAGTTCAGGGGCAGAAGAGGGGTAGAAGATGAAAAATAGCGAGGACCGTAAAGTTTCATTTATCGATATTGAAGCAGATAAATGGCTTGAAGAAAATAGGAGCCCAAAGCATCTTTGCTCAATGCGTTTTAGGGCGGACTATGTGGTAGATTTAATGGGCAAAAAAATTGGAGACTGTATCAGCATAGATGAGGCAACTGTGGAGATTACGCAGCTAGGCAAGAGGTGCTTTGAGGAATGTGAGTTCCTCAAGGAATCAAAAGTGCCATGTCCTCTAGCTAGTGGAGTAGCCTTTGCAAAGATGAAAAGTGTTTAATTATGAAGGATAAATATAACAGAGAGATCAATTATATAAGGGTGTCAATAACTGACAGGTGCAACCTGAGGTGCAGGTACTGCATGCCCATGGAGGGTGTTGCAAGAACCACTCACCGGCAGGTTCTAAACTTTGATGAGATTGTAAGGGTCTTAAAAAGCTGTGTCAGTGTAGGCATAAGGGATGTCAAGATAACCGGCGGAGAACCTTTGGTGCGAAAGGATGTGCCAAAGCTGATTTCAATGATAAAGGATATCCATGGCATTGGCAGGGTCACTTTGACGACCAACGGTATTTTGCTTTATGATAAAATAGATGAGCTCTATAAGGCAGGCCTTGACGGAGTAAACATAAGTCTTGATACTTTAAACAGAGAAAAATACAAAGAAATTACCGGGTTTGACAAGCTGGATGAGGTGCTAAAATCCATAAGGGCATGCAGAAAATATCAAGAACTGAACGTAAAGCTCAATGTGGTCACCTTAAATCAATATAACCGAGATGAAGTTTTAGACTTTGCACAGCTAGCAAAAAATAGTAAAATAGATGTAAGATTTATAGAAATGATGCCTTTGGGGCTGGGCCAGAATTTTGAGGGATACAGCCAACAGGAAATAATGGATGAGCTTGAGGCAGAGTTTGGCAGGCTTAATCCGGTTAAGGACAGGAGAGGAAACGGACCTGCGGTGTATTATGAAATTCCGGGTTTCAAAGGAAAAATCGGCTTTATCAGTGCTATTTCCCATAAATTCTGTGAGAATTGCAATCGCATAAGGCTCACTGCCGAGGGGCTGCTGAAGCCGTGCCTGCAGTACCAAAGCGGCATAGATCTAAGAAAAATCTTAAGAGAAGGAGCCGATGAGCAGCTTCTTCCTGCAATAGAAAGGGCTTTGGATGCAAAACCAAGGCAGCATTACTTTGATTCACAGTCTATCGATGATAGAGAAGAAAAATATATGTCTGAAATAGGAGGTTAAAGACGAAATGAAAAAACTACTATCAATTTTAATGATTGCTGTAATGGTATTTTCCTTTGCGGCTTGTGGTAGCGAACCTGAAGTGGATCTTCAGATTTTAATTGAAGAAGATGAAAACATGATCAATACATACAGTTTAATTGCTGTAGATCAGGATGCACCTTTTGCTGATGCAGACGGAAAGGCGGTTTCAGATGTAAAGCTTAATGAAGCAGGGGCAGATGCCCTTATTAACTGGATGCTAGCTGAAGATACTGCAAAGCTCATTGCTGATTATGGCAAAGAGGAATATGATGACTGTCTGTTCTATAACCTTGAAGGTGCTCCGGTTTCCGAAGCAGACGTTCCTAAGGCAACAGATGACACAAAGACTATTAGAATGTCCACAACTACATCGGTAAACGATTCAGGACTTCTTGGATATCTTCTTCCTAAGTTTGAAGAAAAATATGGATACAAGGTTGAAGTATTCTCTGCAGGAACAGGAAAGGCTATTGAAAATGCAAAATGTGGTAATGCTGATCTTATTTTAGTCCATGCAAAGGCGCAGGAAGAGGCATTTATCGCAGCAGGCTATGGAAGAACAGTAGATGGAATGGAAAACGCGAGACTTCCGTTTATGTACAACTATTTCGTTCTTTGCGGACCTTCTGCTGACCCTGCTAAGGTTAAGGATCAGGATAGCGTGTTAGACGCCTTTAAGGCTATTGCCGATACAAAGAGCCTGTTTGTATCTCGTGGAGATGCTTCAGGAACACACACAAAGGAACTGTCCTTATGGCCGGCTGAACTTGGAATTACAGCTGAAGCAGAATCCTTTGAAGATTACACCGAGTGGTATATTTCATCCAATGCGGGGATGGGAGCATGCTTGCTTCAGGCAAGTGAAAAGGGTGCATATATCCTTTCCGACAAAGCAACTTTCCTGACATTTGTTGCAAACGGCGGCGTAATAGAGCAATAGTGTATACAGCGCATTAAGAGGCAAAGATGGGTACAGCTTTTGAAAAAGCCATTGGGCTTATTGCAGCGGGAGACGAAACACTGCTGAACATAATAAGTGTAACATTAAAGATGAGTTTATCAAGCTCCATATTGGCACTCCTTATAGGAGTGCCTTTTGGAGTGTTTCTGGGCAGTTCACATTTTCGCGGTAAGAAGATATTAGTAGTGATAAACCGCACGCTGATGGGGCTTCCGCCTGTGGTGTGCGGGCTTCTTTGTTTTTTGATGTTCTGCGGAGTAGGACCTCTGAGACATCTTAAACTTTTGTATACCGTTAAGGGCATGGTTATAGCTCAGATTATGCTTATTACACCAATTGTTGTGGGGTCCATGGAACCTTTTGTAGATGGGATTTATCCCATGATTCGTGACACCTCCGAGGGGCTTGGCCTTTCAAGAGGAAGGATTACAAAGCTTCTTATAAATGAAAGCCGATATCAGATAATATCTACATATCTTCTGGCACTTTCCAGAGCACTGGCAGAGGTCGGCGCAGTATCAATGGTTGGCGGTGCCATAATTTTTAAGACAAATGTAATGACAACAGCCATAATGAACTATACGAACATGGGCAATTTCCAGATGGCCATGGCTCTTGGAATCATACTTATGGGCATTTCTCTTGTGGTCAACATCATTGTTTCGCTGATGCAGAGGGGGTCGTGGATATGATAGTTGCTAAACCGGTTACAAAGATTCTTGACAAAGGTGAGCAGATCTTCACCCTGAATATGCCTGAAATGACCTTTAAGGAAGGTGCAATCTATGCACTTATAGGTGCAAACGGCAGCGGCAAATCCACCTATGGTAAATATCTTCTGCAGCAGCTAAAGCCTCAAGCAGGATATATGTCACAAAAAAGCTATGCTTTCAACATGTCCGTTGAAAAGAACATTATGGTCAATTCTGAAAACTCTATAGAAGACAGACAAAAATGTGCATATCTGATGGAAAAGCTTAAGCTTGCTTCCATCGCCAAGCGAAATGCAAAAGCTGTTTCCGGAGGCGAAAATGCCAGAATGGCTCTTGCACGAATAATGATGAAGGATTACAGGCTTCTCGTTTTAGATGAGCCTACTGCCGCAATGGATCAGGAGTCAACCCTCGCTTCAGAGCAGCTGATAAAGGAGTACTGTCAGAATCATAACTGCAGCATTGTTTTGATAACTCACTCTCTGGCCCAGGCAAAGAGACTGGCAGATGAAGTGATATTTATGGATAATGGAAGGCCGGTTGAAATGGGGTCTTCTGAAGAGCTTTTAGATAACCCCAAGAAAGAAGAAACAAAACGTTACATAGAGTTTTATGGATATTAAATTGCTTGAAGTAGACACTCTTGAGAGTGCTTTAGAAAAACTGCATAAGAAATATAGGGCGGCACATGAAGGAAAAGGTAGAAGCTCCGTGGAAGTGGAGAAGTTGCCTCTTCCAAAATGCTATAACAGGGTGTTGGCAGAGGATATTCTGTCGTCGGAAAACATCCCCGCCTTTAACAGGTCCACGGTAGATGGCTATGCGCTGTGTGCAAAGGATACGCAAGGAGCCTCCGACAGTCTGCCTGTTTTTCTGGACGTTGTCGGAGAGGTGAAAATGGGTGAAGCTCCTGACTTTTCCATTAATCCCGGTCAGTGCGCCTATGTTCCTACGGGAGGAGCCTTGCCTGATGGGGCTGATGGGGTAGCAATGGTGGAGCATTGCCAGCTTTTTGGGCCATCTCAGGTTGCCGTATACAGCGCTCTTTCCTTCGGACACAATATGGTTTTTCAGGGAGATGATGTAAGCCAGGGTCAGACCATACTAAAAAAAGGCAGAGTTATTGAACCTGCCGATATGGGGCTTCTTGCATCTGTAGGAAAGACAGAGATACCTACATATACACCATGGAAGGTTTCAGTCATTTCTACGGGAGATGAAATAGTAAACCCTTCCTTAAACCCGAAACCGGGGCAGATGAGAGACGTCAACACCTATGGTTTAATTGGAGAAATACAAAGGCTTGGACTTGATGTTGCAGGATTCAGGCTTGTAAGGGACGATTACCAGATGTTAAAGGATGGTGTCATGGAAGCGGCAAAGATGAGCGATGTGGTGCTTGTCTCAGGAGGAAGCTCCAAAGGCAAAAAAGATGTCACAGAAGAGGTTCTCGATGATATTACTTCAGGAGGAGTGTTTGTGCACGGACTTGCGGTTAAGCCCGGTAAACCCACAATTCTGGCGGTAGATGAGCAGGGAAGAATATTTATAGGCCTTCCGGGACACCCTGTGGCAGCGCTGCTAATGTTCAGACTTCTTGTAGGCGGATTATGGGAAATGGAAACGGGAGGAAGCCCAGGCTTAGGGGCTATGCCTCATAAGGCGAGGCTGGCAGTCAATATTGCCGCATCCCCCGGAAGGAAAACCTTCCAGCTGGTAACTATTGAAGACGGATTAGCGGTGCCTGTACTGGGTAAATCGGGCCTCATTGCAACCATGTCAAAGGCTCATGGCTACATAGTTATGGATATTAACCAGGAGGGTATTAATAAAGGCGAAGAAGTGGAAGTTTGGCCATTGTAAAGTTTGGTTTCTATGAAGCTTGGCCTTGGCCTCTATAGGAAAAGAAAAAATGAAAAGACGAAATCTATATTTAAAGACAATGGCAGTTGAGGAAGCACTGTCAAAATACATGGAAACTCTTACGACTGAAGGCATAATTGAAAAGTTAAGAAGCCGTAGGGAGACGATAAGCACCTATGATACCCTTGGAAGGGTTACCTCTGAAGCGGTTTACGCCAAGTGCTGTTCTCCTCTTTTTAACGCCGCAGCAATGGATGGTATTGCGGTAAAATCAGCTGATACCAGAAATGCCAGCGAGAGAAAACCATTAACTCTTGAACTGAATAGAGATTATATTATTGTTGATACGGGAGATCCGGTAAAATCCCCTTTTGATGCTGTAATAATGGCAGAAGACGTGATGGAAGTGGATGATAATCATGTAATGATAACGGAATCCGTTCCCGGCTGGCAGCACGTACGTCCTATCGGAGAGGACATAGCCGCAGGAGAAATGATTCTGCCTTCTTTTCACAAGATAAGGCCTGTTGATATGGGAGTTCTTCTTGCAGGAGGAATACTAGAGGTGGCTGTTGTTCCAAAGCTTTCCGTAGGTATAATTCCTACAGGAACAGAAATTATAAAGCCTTACGAAGAACCAAAGGAAGGTGACATTATCGACTCAAACTCCGGCATGTTCAGTGCTATGGCTGTTGAAAATTCCTGCAAACCGCACATATATGACATAGTTCCGGACGACTCTGAAGCTATAAAAAGAGCTGTTTTGAAAGCGTCAAGGGAAAACGATATAGTCCTTATAAATGCAGGCTCAAGCGCAGGAACGGAGGATTATACTGAACCGGTGTTAGAGAATCTGGGCAGCGTAATAGTCCATGGAGTGGCCATGAAGCCCGGCAAACCTGTTATTCTCGCTCATGCCTGCGGCAAGCCTGTAATCGGACTTCCGGGTTATCCCGTAAGTGCATATCTTGCCTTTGAAACCTTTGTTCTCCCTGTTATTAAGGCTATAAACAAGGAAACGGATGTAAGAACAGACATAAAGAAGGCTATATTGGCCAAAAGAGTTGTTTCATCCCTTAAACACAGGGAGTATGTGAGAGTAAAGCTTGGCATGGTAGGAGGCAGAATGGTTGCATCGCCTTTGGCAAGAGGTGCAGGAGCGGCAATGAGCCTGGTTCGGGCGGATGGATTCTGCATTGTGCCTCAGGCAAGTGAAGGCTTTGAAGCAGGCTCAGAGGTTGAGGTTAAGCTGATAAAATCTTTGGAAGAGATAGAAAGCACGCTGGTTTCCATAGGAAGCCATGACCTTATTCTCGATGAAATAGGCGATATGATGGCGTCGGAGTATCCGGGAATGGCTTTTAGCAGCACCCACGTAGGTAGCATGGCAGGGCTCATGGCACTGCAAAGAGGTGAAACGGTGATTGCGCCTACCCATCTTCTGGATATGGACACAGGTGAATATAATGTGTCATACTTAAGGAATCTATTTGACATAGGCGAAGTGGTGCTCATAAAGGGAGTTGAGCGGGTTCAAGGAATAATGGTAAAGAAGGGCAACCCTTTGGCAATAAAAACTGCGGAAGACTTGAAGAGGGTGAGATATGTCAATAGGCAGCGAGGGGCAGGAACAAGGGTGCTTTTAGATTATATTCTGAAGCAGAAAGGTGTTTCGCCGGAGGAAATAGACGGATATGACAAGGAAGTGGCAACCCATATGGCCGTTGCCGCAAGTGTTGCTTCAGGAGAAGTGGATGCAGGAATGGGTGTGAAATCTGCAGCCAATGCAATGAACCTTGATTTTATTGAAGCAGGTGTTGAAGAATACGATTTTGCCATAAGGAAGGAAAGTCTTGAACTACCACAGGTGAAGGCTTTTTTACAGCTTTTAGAGAGTGAGGAATTTCACAGAAAGCTGGATGAAATGGGTGGTTATGGCTACAGTCAGGCAGGAAAAATTGTAGAGCTTTAACAGACTAAAATTTGTATAACATGACATAAAAGAGGCGAACCCAAATCGGGTTCGCCTTAAATATTTCTGTGGTGGTTATTGTCTGATTGTATCGATAAGCTTCTTGAAGTCCTTCTTCTTCCAGATAACAGGCACAGGATAAAGCGGATTTCCTTCTTTCATAGCCCATTTAATAATCTGTGGCACATCCTTGTCCTGAATTACATCCAGGCCAACAGGGATATCCATCTTTTCTTTCAAGTCTTCAATCCAGCAGATGAACTTTTCTGCCTTTTCGGCATCGTTTGCACCTTCCATACCACAAACTTCAGCCAGACGAGCAAGTCTTTCGTGGGCAGCACTGCCAAATTGTCTCATTACATGAGGAAGGATTACAGACATGGCAAGGCCGTGAGGAGTTCCGTAGAGACCGCCTAGTGTGTGGCCAACAGCATGAACATAGCCTACGCAGCCTCTTGTGAATGCTCTTCCGGCATAGAATGCAGCATCCTGCATGTTGTTTCTTGCTTCCAGGTCACTTCCGTCGCAGTAGGATCTGTAAAGATTATCGTAAATAAGCTTTACAGCCTTTTCCGCAAGTTCGTTTTCCAGTTTAGTGTTGTAAGTGCTGTTTGTGTATGCCTCAACGGCATGGCATAAAGCATCCATTCCTGTAATTGCAGTTACCTTTGGTGGCAGACCTGCAATAAGCTCAGGGTCTAAAACTGCATATTTAGGCATAAGGCATATATCGTTAATAGACGCTTTATGTTTTGTTGCAACTATTGTAATAACCGAGGCGATAGTAGTTTCTGAACCCGTACCTGCAGTTGTTGGAACAGCAAAAATTGTAGGAATCTTGCGAAGTACCTTTAATGTACCCTGGAGCTGCTGAATGGCCTTATTCTTTTTAACATGCATGGTTCCAATGGCCTTGGCGCAGTCCATGGCGGAACCGCCTCCGAAGGCAACGATGGCTCTGCATTTGTTCTCGCGATAGATTTCAAGTCCTTCAAATACATTTACATCTGTAGGATTTGGCTGTACGCCGTCATAGATTGCGTACTCAACTCCTGCCTCGTCCATTGCTTCAAGCATTCCATCTAACAGTCCAAGTTCACGGAGGACCTTATCTGTTACAATTAAAACCTTCTTAAAATGTTTTTTTCTGATTAAAGCAGGAAGTTCTTTTACTGAACCCGGACCTTCCAGGGTCTTTGGTATTCTCCATGGCAGGAAGTTCATACCTATTTTAAAAACACTCTGATATATTCTGCAATACAATTTATACATAATTAACACCTTCTTCTAAATACATTTTTATCCCTAATCTATACTATACGAAATTAGAAACTAACTGCGCCGATTGGGCATACTTTCATGCATATTTTGCACGAAATACATTTTGATGAATCAGTCATTGCTGCTACCGTATTGATATCGCCTTTAAACGCCGGCCCCTGTATTTCAATGCAATATTGCGGGCAGTTCTCCACACAAAGGCTGCAGCCTACGCAACGGGTAACGTCTATGATAGGCTTTTCCCACTGATCCTTTGGTATCTTGTGGGTTTGTGCTCCTTCGTCGTCTAAGATTGCCTCTTTTGGACAAAGCTTGCCGCAAAGACCGCAATCAACGCAGTATTCCGGATCAATTTGATGAAGGGATTTGACTTCTCCGGTTATTGCGCCCACAGGGCAGTTCTTGGCACACAGCGTGCATCCTATACATTTATCTGTAATTAAATATGACATTGAATCAGCCTCCTCCGGCGGGCGCCAGAAAAACCACTTCTGAGCCGTCCTCAATTTTTGAAGAAAATCTGCTTTGTCTGCCATTTATCATGACAACACAATTTTTAAGTTCTTTCATCTGAAGATTTGTTGAATCAGCCAACGCCTGACATGCTTCTTTAACGGTGCTGACATCTGCTTCGAGACCTTTGCATCCACTCTTAAGTCTTAGAGAACCAAACAACTTAATAGTTACCATATGCTATTCGCCTTCTTTCTCTTCTGCAAATCTTTTGCAGGTATCTTCATAGCTTGCTAGTCCATCAAGGTTTAATTTCCTTAAGGTTTTTGGTTTAGGAATTCCATCGCTGGTCCATCCTCTTGCCGCATAATATACGGACTTCATAGGTTCCAGAGGAACCTTTGTCTTTTCGTCGCCCTTTATCTGAGGCTCATCTGTAAGTCTGGATGGAAGTGAATCATCCTTTCTGCTTATACCAAAACGTGTATTGATATGCCTTTCTAAGGTATATCCGCGTTTTCCTGCCTTGAAGAAGGAGCCGAAGGTTACAGGCATTCCTGTTATATGGTGCAGTGCAATAGACTGATTGAACAGCACAGGAATGTGTATGCATGCAACCTGCGGAAAAGTATTTAACATCCTAAGTACCGGTCCGAGATATGGAACAGACTTACAGAAAGCCTTGGTGTACCAGCTGTTTGGATGCGAAATAAGGGGTGCAGGGAAAAATGCATATGTTGTAAACAGGCATTGTCCGCAGCTTGAAACCGCCTCCATCAGATCCTGGAACATTACGGTGAAATCTGGTTTTCCATGTGGGTTTTGCTGGTCAACATTAAGGCTCAGACCTTCAAGAAGAACCATGTATCCTCCGTTTAAGTGGCAGCCGCCTCTGTTTGAAACAGCATATCCAAGGCCCAGTCCTACGCTTCTTCTTGGCTCATAGGCAGCCAGCTCAAGCCCCTTGGAGTGGATTGCAAATTCCTTTCCTCCATATTTTTCGGAAAGCCATTTTGAACCGTTAGCAAGTTCATCGCCGATGCCCCTTCTGTGGGCAATATCGTCAAAGACCTGAGAAATTTCGTCGGTTTGACCGAAGGCAAGTCCGTTATCCCAAAGACCCTTTTCGTTGGCTTCCATTGCATATGCCAAGGTGCTAGCTGCCGAAATGGAGTCCATTCCCAGTTCATCAAGCTCGTAGTTCCACTTTAATATGGAGTACATATCGCTGTTAAGTATTCCGCCGCCCAAAAGGCCAAGAGTTTCGAGTTCAGGACCCTTAACTGCCTTACCGTTTACCTCAACGGTTCTTGCACATTTTATTGGGCATGACAGGCAACCCTTATTTACAATGTTAAATTCTTCTGCCAGAAGCTCTCCGTTTACCTTTTCGAAGTCATCATATTGACCGTAGTTGTAGTTTTTAGTCGATAGCTGGCCTCTCATCTGCATGGTGGAAACCAGTCCTGCCGTGCCAAGGCGTGGCAGCTGATCACCTGTAAGAGGGTGAGATTTTAAGTATTTGAACCAGCTTTTATTGAGCTTATCAAGCTTCTTTCTGTCATGAACCTGAATTTCATGGTTTCCTGATACTGTAACGGCTTTAAGGTTCTTGTAGCCCATTACAGCACCGGTGCCTCCGCGACCTGCAAGTCTTTCGTTGCTGACTATTGAGGCATATCTGACCATGTTTTCTCCTGCGGGACCGATAACGATTTTACCGTTTTTACGTGTCTTGCCGTTCCCTGTCTTTATTACCTCGTCAAGGACCTCTTGGGTTTTACCTGTATTCATGCCCCAAAGTTCTCTGGCATCGTGAAATTTAAATGAATTATTATGTATTTCAAGCCAGAGAGGAGCCTTGGCTTTCCCCTTTATTATCAGGGCGTCGAAACCCGCCTTTTTTAGATAATATCCGAAATTTCCACCGCAGTTGGAAGAGGTTATTATCCCTGTCTGTGGTGATAATGTGGAAATGTTGAATCTGCTGGAGCTTGGAGTACCTGTGCCCGTAAAAGGTCCTGTGGTGATTACCAGCATGTTCTCCTCTGAAAGGGGTTTAGTGTCCTTCGTAATATTGTCACCAAGAATTTTAGCTGCCATAGTCTTGCCGCCAATAAACAGTCTTCTTTCTTCATCAGACCATGGATAGTCGCAAACTTTGCCGGTAGAAAGATCAACCATACATACCCTACCCATGTAGCCGCCATATTTTGTAGCCATGCTAAATTCCTCCTGTAATAATTTATATATTAATTTTAACACTTAGTTAGAATGGTTGCTAGGCATTTGTTACGATTTCCTTAAGAAATGTTTAACAATGGTTCAAAATGAACACGTAAAGGCAATTATGTGCAATAATAGTGTTTCAGAAGGGGGTTTTGAAATGAGACATATTAGGGGAAATATTTATGATTCAATAAAAAATGTGGCAGATATCGACGCAAGTCGCATTGCAATTACGACAGAATCATCAGAAATGACATACGGCGACCTTTGGGACAGTTCAGAAAAGCTGGCTGTATGGCTGAAAAATAATATTGATAACGATCGTCCGCTTATGGTATATGGACACAAGAGTCCATATATGCTGGTGTGCTTTCTGGCATGTGTTAAATCCGGTCATGCCTATTGCCCGGTAGACGTTTCAATGCCAAAGGACAGAATCCAGAAAATAGCTGAGATAATTGACAATGCTGTTGTTTTATCCACAGAGCCATTGGAGCTTGAAGGCTTTGACGTTATAACAAGAGATGAGCTTAAAGCTATCATCAGGCAGCCGCAGGTGTCAGCAGATAAGCATTGGAGCGTAAGCGGAGATGAAACTTTCTATATAATCTTTACATCGGGGAGTACAGGAACCCCAAAGGGAGTTGAGGTTTCTGAGGCCAATTTAAGGAACTTTCTCAGCTGGTCCGCCGGCCTTGCGAAGGAATATCTGACAAGGGAAAATTCCGTTTTTCTCAATCAGGCACCTTTTTCTTTTGACCTTTCGGTCTTTGACACCTACACATCTTTGGCAACAGGAGGAACTCTTGTATGCCTTGATAAAAAATTAATAAGTAATGCTAAAGACATGTTTGAGTTTATGAAGGAACATAAACCGGAATGCTGGGTTTCCACGCCTTCTTTTGCAGATATGTGCCTCGCTGACAGAAACTTTTCCGAGGAACTGATTAAGGACATCAAGGTTTTTCTGTTTTGCGGAGAGACCCTTTCCAAAAGTACAGCGGCCAAGCTGATGGAAAGATTTCCTGACGCGGCAATCGTCAATACATATGGTCCAACAGAATCCACGGTGGCAGTTACTTCTGTTGAAATAACCCGAGATATAATGGACGGGGAAGGAGCCTTACCGGTAGGAGTGTGCAAACCGGGAACAGAAGTAATAGTAGAAAATGGAGAAATAGTAATTCTTGGAAATACGGTGGCGAAAGGCTATTACAAGGATTTAGAAAAGACAAAGGGCTCATTCGGGCTAAGGACTGACTCAAAGGGTATGACTGTAAAATCATACAGAACAGGAGACAAGGGCTATTACAGAGATGGAATGCTTTACTGTGAAGGAAGACTGGATTTTCAGATAAAAATGCATGGATATCGAATTGAACTCGGGGATATTGAAGAAAACCTCATGAAGATACAGGGGATAGAAGGAGCGGCTGTACTTCCAAAGTACGATGAAGGAAAAATCAGACATCTGGTTGCCTTTGTAAAGGCTCCAACTCTCGAGGGAGGTTTCAAAACCAGCAAGTGTCTGAAGGGAATGCTGAAAGAAAGCCTGCCTTCATATATGGTTCCAAAACAATTTATCTATCTTGATGAGCTTCCCATTACCGGTAACGGAAAACTTGACAGGAAGAGATTGGAGGAGCTGATAAGATGACATTGCTTGGCGAAGCATATTTCTTCATTTGGCTTATTGTACTGGCCATTCCTGCCATATGGCTTGGAATCAATGAAAAAAGCACAAAGATTTACGGGCTAATCACATCTGGAATTTTCGCAGCTTTTGCAATCGGAAGTGATTATAAAGCGGCAATATATTTAGTGTCATTTTGTGTATTTCAGCTGTTTTTAGCAAAGATTTTAATTAAGCAGATAGAGCGGAAAGGGAGAAAAAGAGCTCTCTTTTGGATCTTTGTAATATTGTCGATATTGCCATTGTGCATATATAAGCTTACGGCATTTTTTGACATATCCATGTTGGGCTTTATCGGGATATCATACCTGACTTTCAAATCGGCACAGGTTGTCATAGAAATATATGATGGGTTGATAACGGAAATAAAGCCGCTGGATTATCTGTATTTTCTTATTTTCTTCCCGTGTCTGTCATCAGGACCCATTGACAGGAGCAGAAGATTTGAAGAGGATATCAACAAGATTTTGCCTAGAGAGGAATATCTGGAAAACCTGGGGACAGGCATCATGTATATATTCATGGGAGCAGTATACAAGTTCTGCTTTGCAGCACTTCTGTACCAGGGATTTTCATTTATCGATACATATAACCAGTGGTGGAGCACTCTCGTATATATGTATGCCTATGGCTTTTATCTGTTTTTCGATTTTGCAGGTTACAGCAAAATGGCAGTGGGCATAAGCTATGTTTTCGGCGTAAAAACACCTGAAAATTTTGACAAGCCTTTTATCAGCATTGATATGAAGGACTTCTGGAACAGGTGGCATATTACGCTTTCACACTGGTTCAGAGATTTTCTGTTTTCCAGATTTATTATGGCTTCTATAAGAGGTAAGTGGTTTAACGACAGGCTTGTGGGGGCAAGCATAGGATTTGTTATCAACATGCTGGTTATGGGTATATGGCATGGAATAGGCTGGAGCTATATTTTATACGGCCTTTACCATGGAATATTGCTTGCAGCCACTGAGATATATCAGAAAAAATCAAAATTCTACAAAAAGTACAAGAAGAACAGGCTATACAAGGCAATCAGCTGGTTTATAACGTTGAATCTTGTAATGTTTGGATTCCTGATTTTTTCAGGGAAAGTAATATAAAAGGGTATTTAGGAGGAAATGAAAATGAGCGAAGCTAAAATTAAAGAAATAGTATTGGATTTATTAGAGGAACTTTGTGGGGATGATGTTGTAAGAAAAGACCTGGATATTAACCTTTTGGAGGAGGATCTAATCGATTCTCTTGACTACACTGAACTTTTAATAGGAATTGAGGATAATATAGGGATTGTTATGGCACCATCCGAGTTAAAAAGAGAAGAAATGGACACACCTAACAAGATAATTGCACAGGTGCTTAAGAGAGTTTAATAAAGCAGGCAGGTAAAACATTATGAAAAAAATTGCGGCTTTTTTGACAGCAACGATAATGTTTCTGGCAACTGTTTTTAGTGTCCATGTTCTTGCAATGAGGAGCATGAATAGCAGCAATGATGAGTTTGGAAGGTGGATCAATACTAAGAAGGATTTGTCATATCAGGCAATTGCATCCAACATGAATGAAAGGACTTATCTCATGATGGGATCTTCAGAATTTCATCATGGAAAAAATAAAAACTATCATCCGACACAGATTTTCAGGGAGACTGATATGAATGTGATGTGCATCGGGGCGGCAAAGAATCAATGTCTGTCCCATGCACTTACCCTTGCGGCTGTCGGACAGGAGTTGAAGACTAAAAAAGTTGCCATTCTTTTGTCACCATCATGGTTTTCAAAAGAAGGTATAGATAAGACCAGCTTTACAGCCAGATTTTCTGAGAGTTGCTATATGGCAATGCTTGAAAACAAGAACCTTTCGGAGGTTTTAAGACAGAAGCTTATTGACCGCACAGGAGAAGTTTTAGACACGAAAATGTCTGTCTATGAAAACATCCAGAGGGGAAACAGAGTTAAGGCTAAAGCTGAAATGAGCCTGAAGGATTACTTATCCAGCAAATTGCACAAGACCGTTTTAAACGAGCGTGAATTGGTAAGTACAGGGGTTCTTTGGGCAGAACATAAGAATAAAACAGACAATATGAAAGGTAAAGGAACAGAGCCTGACTGGAGAAAGCTTGAAGAGGAGGCTCAGGAAAGCTTCCTAAAAAAGGCTGATAACCAGTTTTACATAAAAGACAGTTTATATGTCAGTAAGGTTTTGCCTATGATGAAGGAAAGAAAAGGCGAAGATGTAAACAGAACCTACGGGGAATCACCGGAGTATGGGGATCTGGAACTTTTCTTGGAGGTCTGCAGAGAAATGAATATTGAAGCTGACCTGATACTTTTACCAGTAAATGGCTACTGGTACGATTATACCGGTTTTCCTAAGGAAAACAGAGAGATTATTGTAGATAAGGTTGATACTATAGCAAAGAAATATGGTGCACAGTTCTGCAGCCTTTTCGGAGAATGCTACACACCTGGATTTCTTGAAGATATAGTGCATCCTGCAGGGAAAGGATGGATTAGGATAAATGAAGAAGTGTACAGATTTTTTAATGAAGCTTAAATCATTTATTGATAGAGATTATGTAAAATATGTAGGAATTTTCTATTTATTAATGATGGTGCTTTACCTTTATGTCATGTTCGGCATGGGCTCTGAAGCTCCAAAGTTTACATATGCGGAATTTTAGACGGATATAAACATGGTATTGAATACGGGCTTGAACATTTTGTTCAAGCTCCGTTTTTTGCATAAAATATTAGAAAAATTTCTTTTTTTTGAAGTAGATATATTCACCTATAGTAATAATTAAAGAAATGAGAATTACAGCAGGATAGCCATATTTCCATTTGAGTTCGGGCATGTTTTCAAAATTCATACCATACCACCCGGTAAGCAGAGTTAGAGGCAGGAAAAAGGTTGTAACAATTGTTAGAATGCCTATTATCTTATTCTGGTGTGCGTCTTGCACAGACTGATATAGTTCACGAAGCTGAAGCATGTTTTCTTTAAGAAGCTGGACATGATTTTGCAATCTCTCGGCGCGGCGGGTGTATCTGTCCCAGCTTAGAGCATTATGCATAAGTTGTGAGCATGCGTATGATTGGAATAACTCACCGATATCGGTCAATTGTTCGTAATAGGCATTAAGCTCGGAAAGCTTTTGTCTGTACTTTGTGAAGGAAGAAAAGAGGTTCTTTGATACGCCGTTGCTTATTTCTTCTTCAATACTTTCTATTGATGTTTCAATACGGGAAAGATATATTACATCATCTTCAATGAATAATTCCATAACCTGTAAAAGGAATTGTGCAGGAGTGTTTAATTCGCAAAAACAATCCGAATGTTTATCAAGCCAAGATGACAGATTACCCATATCATCTATCAATATCAGAGAATCCAGTTTAAGATAAAATCCAAAAGCAAACTGAGGAGAACGATCATGGCTTTTTTTAGGTACTCTAATGGTACCTGTGATACAATCTCTGAAAGCTTCCGCTTTGCAGTAGCGGATTGGGTTAAGACTGTGAAGAAGTTCGTCACTGTCCGGATAGCTTGCTTTATTATTTTCAAACTCCTCAGCATTTAGTATTCTCAAAAAAGATATGCTACTTTTAGTCATGATGAACCTCCTAATCTTATCTGGATTATATAATCAGCTGATTATAGAATAAAACAAAACCCTCGAATAACTAAATTCAAGGGCTAATCTTTTGGTGGATCTTCAGGGGTTCGAACCCTGGACACCCTGATTAAGAGTCAGGTGCTCTGCCAGCTGAGCTAAAGATCCATATGGAATTTCGTGAAACAACATAAATGATAATAGCATTATTAATTGTGCTTGTCAATATGTTTTTTTAAAAAATTTTGATAGGGTTTGAAAAAATTTCATGTGATAGTTTTATAAAGAGGGTGCAAACTAAAATTGAGTAAGAAAAGAGGAGGCTTGATTATGAGAGAGAGAAACGAAAACAAGGCAGAAAACAGAAACGAAAGAAGCAATAACAGACAGAATAAAGAGTCCAATAACAAGAAAACAAACAAAAATACAAACAGAAACACAAATAAGAATGATAACGAGTGCAGATAATTGTATTTTTAACAAAAATTAGGAGAAAGGGCAGTGTTTAACTGCTCTTTTTCTTTGCAATATATGCATATTTGTTATATAATAAAAGGAAATTTATAATCGGGGGATTATTGTATGATTAGAGAAGCGAGCAAAATAATCAACTGTATATTGGAGTTTTGCCGTGAAAATCAGGAAATCATAATGTATGCCGGTTTGGCGCTGCTTGGAATTGTTATTCTAATAGCCATAATATGCGCTTTTTCCAACAGAAAAGACAGCAGCACCATTAATATTCAGGAGCCACTGGTTAAGGTAACCATCGAAGATGCTCAAAAAGCTCCGGAACCTGCAGGCAAAGTATGCGGTGAGGATTCATCATCGAAGGACTGTGTTCATGAGAGTAAACCTTCGAGTAGAACAGACTGCATTGAAAGTATTGTAGAGTACCTTCAAAGCATATCCCCTGAGCTGCTTAATGAGGTCGAAATTAGGGTTCATGATGCCGAAATAAGGATAAGGTATTCAAAAATGTGTTCGAATGATAAGGCACATGAGAACGTGAAAAATGAGGAGCCTCAAAAGCCTGAGAAAATCCAAGAGCCTGAAGAAGTTCAGAAACCTGAGGAAATCCAGGAGACTGTAGAAGTTCAGGAACCCGTGGAAAATCAAGAATCTGAGATAATAACTGAGGATGCCATCGAAAATGTAACTGAGGATGTGACCGAGGGTGTAACCGTGAGAATAAAATTTGGACCGGATAACATAAACATATCCAGGTCCGGCAGAGTTTTTTCTGAAGAAGAACTTGAAGAACAGATTAGAGATTAAGCAAGTACATTTTTGCTTTGCTGCCACAATTTTGAAAGGAGGAAGCTACGATAGTTTTTCGTAGCAGAATAAAATGTTTTGTACGAAATGCGGCAAAAAATTACATGACGGAGATGCTTTTTGCGGACACTGTGGAGCTAAGGTGAGAGAGGACCTTATGTTTAAGAGCGACAGCAAAAGCTTTTCAGGATATGAAGAAGTTGTTTTCAATCCTCCGTTCAGAAGAGAAGCGGAGCGCAGAACTCAAAATATTTCACAAAGAGTCATAGATACACCAAAAGAGCCAAAAAAAGATCGGGTGCATCTTGAATGGAATCTTGACGGATTTCCTAAAGCGGACAGAAAACCGGTAGATGATGATTTTGAATTTAACTGGGACACAGTAATTGAGCGTAAGGGAAGATCTAAGAATATTGCTGTTGAGAAGATTGTCCATGAACCCGGTGTGACAGAAGATACTGCAAAAGAGACTGAAATACTGAAATCGCAGTCTGAAGAAAATAACTCTGAAGAGAAGGAAACCTCAGTCCCATTCGGAAATGAAAAGAAAGAGGAGTTTCTTTCAATTGAGGAACTCGAAAGAGCCCTTTTTGGAACTGAAGATTTCAAAGAAGTGGAAAAAGAGAATCCTGACATGACTTTAGAGTACAGACATATTGTGCAGCAAGATCAGAAAAATCAAGAGAAGTTAAAAGAGGATTTAGAGGAAGTCTTTGAAGAGGCTGACCAGCAACCACAAGAAATAAAACATGAATCAAAATTTTATACTTTTGATTCAAAGAGGGAAGAATTCCAGGAACTTCTCAACAGGGAAAGGGAAAAGCTTGCACAGCTTGAAAAGGAAAGAGAAAGTAAATGGGAAGAAATAACGCCTGAACCAAAGAAAGATTATGTACATAAAGAACCTTTGGAATTCAGTCAGGTGTTTATTGAACCTAAACTTCCTTTAACACCTCCTGTGAAGGAAGTGTGTGTAGTGCAGGCACCTCTTACAGCAAGAGTGATAGCTGAGGACAATGAACCGATAGCGGTCTATGTAGTTCAACCGCTGCCTGCAATAGCTGTAGAGCCTGTCCTCGAGGATTTCTCCGCGGAGGGCAGCAATCCCCCCATGCAGGAGCAAGTCCCTGAAGAAGACGTCCGAGAAGAAACTGAGCAAAAAAATGAAGAGAAACTTGCCGAAGAGAAACTTTCCGAAGACAAAACAAAACTCAGATTCTCAGATGTATTTCCTGCTGACGCTTTTGTTCCTGACAACGACAACAAATCTGATAAGGATACTAAAAAAGAAATAGCGGCCTTTGATGAGGAAGATGACGATGAAGATGATGAAAAGAAACATGGGTGGATAAAGGCGCTGATAGCTATCCTTGCAATCGTAGTTGTATTTGAACTTGTCATAATAGGAGCAAAATTCCTGGCACCTGAAAGTAAAATAGCCTTATTTGCAGACGATATGATGACAAAAGTAATGTCACTGTTTGGTCATGAAGAGGAACCGCTGACGGATGACATTGAACCGACAAAGGATGCTTCAATGTCACAGTTTGTAAGCACTCTGTCACAAAATGCCAATAATATCGGATCTGTAGAATACGATGCAGCGCTGAAATTTGACCTTTCACAAAACTATTCCTTTGAGGAAGTGAAGGATTCTGAAGAATTTCAGGATGTTGCATGGAATGGTGATGAAAACAACACAAAGGGGTACCGCATCGTTGAAGCAGTAATAAATTACTATGATTCATGGAAAGATATCAATGACGATGATTCCTATATCGGAGTTAACAGGGTTTATATCGGCGAAATCAGAACTGGCAGAAGCGGAAACTACGTTTTAACAAAAGTCAGCTATGCA
>JAQXRN010000105.1 GCA_029218545.1 Bacillota bacterium
ATTTTCTTCATTTCCTTCTGAATCTTTAAGAAGTCTTCTTCAACAAATTTGTGTTCAGATTCAAAGTCATAGTAAAATCCGTTGTCGATAGCCGGACCGATTGCCAGCTTAGTGTCAGGCCATAAGTTCTTGACAGCCTGAGCCATGATATGAGAAGCAGTATGACGGTAGTCGTGTCTTACCTGTTCATCTTCCCAGTTTAATTTTTCTTTTGCCATTTACTTCACCTTTTCCTTTTATCTTAAGCCTTGTAATGCTTTAACTCTTTATCAGGCACCGATCGGCTCATCTGCCGAAACTGCCCCATTTGCGATGACACAAAAGACATGCCTCATCAATTTATAAGTATATAATATTTTTACTAGGTGTGTCAAATGATAAGTTTGATGGTATAATTATTTAGAGAAAAAAAACGAGGTATGCTTATGGATATAAACAAAATTTTTGAAACACTTGACCAAATCTATGCCGGAAAGGAATCCTACAAGGCAGAAGGCTATCTGAAGGAATGCCTTGAAGAAGCCAAAACGGAACGTGATGCAGGCGCACAGATGATAATCTGCAACGAGCTTGGCGGCTACTACAGAGCCTTAGGAAGATGCGAGGAAGCTATTCCACTTTTCCAGCTTGCAGTTGACTGCATCCATGCACTAAACATGACTGGCAGCGAAAATCACGCAACAACGCTTATAAACTACGCAACAACCTATGCTGTCTGGGGAAAACCTGAAAAGTCTATGGAGCTTTTCCAGGAAGCCTACGACATGCTGGCTGCTCTGGGAATCGGAACTGATTTCCGCATGGCAACTCTGCATAACAACATGAGCATTCTGTGCCAGGACATGGGAGATTTCGACAACGCTCTGGACCACCTGAACAAGGCACTTGGAATACTTTCGCAGCTTTATGATGCGGAAATGGAGGTTGCAATCACCTACACCAACATTGCGCAGGTTCACCTTGCGGCAGGCAATATGGAAGATGCTAAAGAGGCGGCCCTCGAGTCTATCAGGGTTTTCCGTGAAAATGATGGATATGGCGATGTCCACTACAGCGCAGCGCTTGAGATTTTCGGACAGATTTGTCTGGCTGAGGGGGATAAGGCTGAGGCTCTAAAGTATTTTGAGGAAGCCCGCGACCTCATTGCCCGCGATTACGGCATTGACAATCCTACATATGAGGCCATCTGCCAGAGCATAGAAAGGTGCGATGGCTGTTAACCCCAAGCCCCCAGGCAACGGGGCAATTAGAGAAATGGAGATACATAGATGAAACATTTAGAACTTGCACGAAAATATTTTGAAAGCTTCGGCAGACCCCTGATTGAACAGGGCTTTCCACAGCTCAAGGATCGCTATGCGGCCGGTCTTGTGGGCGAAGGCTCGGGCTGCTTCGGTTTTGATGATGATTATTCCCAGGATCACGACTTTGCGCCAGGCTTTTGCATCTGGCTGACAGATGAGGATTTCGACAAATACGGAGCTGAGCTTCAGAAGGCATACGACTTTCTTCCTGTAGAATTTGAGGGTTTCAGCAAAAACAACATTATCGATGCATCTCGTCTTGGTGTAATGCGAATCAGCGATTTTTACGCATCCTTTACAGGCTGCCCGGACGTGCCGGAGACCACAATGGACTGGTTCCTGATTTCGGAAACTAACCTTTCCGTGGTAACAAACGGTGAAGTTTTTGAGGACAAGCTGGGGGAATTTACCCGCATCCGCAATGCATATAAAGCCGGCTATCCAAAGGATGTTCTTCTAAAGAAGCTGGCTGCCAGAGCCTGTGTAATCTCACAGGCAGGACAATACAACTACCAGCGCTGTCTAAAGCGCAGTGAAAAGGTGGCAGCTGCACTTGCCGCAAGCAGATTTGCGGAAAGTGTAATGTCCATGGTTTATCTATTGAACAGTAAGCCTGCACCATTTTACAAATGGATTTACAGAGGGTTTAAGGAACTGCCATCAAGCGACGAAATGCAGAAAATAGCCGATGACCTAAAGGTTA
Organism: Bacillota bacterium; assembly: GCA_029218545.1. Lineage (GTDB taxonomy): Bacteria > Bacillota > Clostridia > Peptostreptococcales > Anaerovoracaceae > Fimisoma. The sequence continues at coordinate 2,008 of JAQXRN010000105.1, forward strand.
TCCTGACTACAGCGCCAAGTGCCGAAAACATACTGCGTATCGAAGCAGTAACCAGCACTCTTATCAATATGTTAATCAATGCTGAAGGGCTGGAATTCGCCGGCTATTACATGCAGGACTATGCACCGCAGCTTATGGAAAAGATTCAGGACCCTGAATTGAAGTTGCTGCACCCTATGGCTGACTGCCAATAAGGATTGGTGGGTGACCAGGGGCTGGTCAACATGCCGGTCAACATGCCGGTCAGCTTGCCGAGAGTGGCCCGCACCCCACACGACCCACGCCCTATACGAAAGGAGACAAAAATGAAATTAGAAAAAGTAGAAAAAATCATAAATTTAGAATGGCAAATGTTCCAAAAGGTAGAAAACATCGGTGGCAGAGCAGACTGTCAGAGCGATTTCGACACATT
>JAQXRN010000106.1 GCA_029218545.1 Bacillota bacterium
TATTAATACATTTACATTAGACACGTTTAGAGATATGTATACAGCATTAAAGAAATATACAAATGATGCTGAGATTAATTATATTTGCAGAATTGCTATTAATGCTTTAAATGGAAAAGGTATTGATATTTCATCTGATGAGTTTGATAGTATTAATTGGAAACTTAATGATCCAATAGAAATTGAAGAACCTCATACAGTAATACAAAGTAGTTATTCTGATTGTGGTAATAAATGTAAGATAATAACAACTGTTCAGGAAGGTTGCGTTCTTTCGATAGATTCTGATCCTAAATCAAAAAAATATTTTTCATATTGTCCTCGAGGTGCTGCATATAGAAAAACTTTCCTTAGTTCAAAACGTTTACGATATCCAATGGAAAGAATAGGGGAACGATTTGAAGGAAGGTTCAGACGTATTTCATGGGAAGAAGCAGAAAAAAAGGTAGCCACAATTATTAAAGAATCTCATGCTGATGGAGTTGGAAGTAGGTATGTAATTGGAGGATCAGGAGTCCTTTCTGTAATTACAGGTGGAGACCTTGCAAGAAGGCTTCTTTCTTTAGATGGTGGTCAACTAGGTCATTATGGTTCATATAGCTTTGGATCTGCTATAACAGTACTTCCTAAGATGTTTGGTCAAGCTTTAATTGGAAATCATGAGAGTGAGATATTAAATTCAAATCTTCTTATCTTATGGGGAAATAATCTTTTGACAACCCACTTTGGTAGTGAGCAAAAGAGATTATTAATAGAAGCAAAACAAAAGAAAATCCAAATGATAGTTATTGATCCAAGATATAGCAATACTGCAATGGCATTAGATGCTGAATGGATTGCAATTCGTCCTGGGACTGATGCAGCTTTAGCGGCAGCTATGGCATATATAATTGTTAAAGAGGATTTATATAATAGAGAATTTATCAATAAGTATTGCTTAGGATTTGATAAAGAAAATATGCCTAAAGGAGTTTCTGATGTTGAAAGTTATTTTTCATATTTAAATGGAAAAAAAGATGGTATTGAAAAAACTCCATCTTGGGCATCAAAAATCACTGGTATACCAGAAAATATTATTTATTCTTTAGCAATAAGATATGCAACTACAGAAAAAGCATGCATTATGCCAGGACTTGGTCCTCAAAGGACATTAGCAGGTGAACAGAGTTATAGAGCAATAATGATGCTTCCTGCTTTAATAGGTAGTTATGGAAAATCAGGTGGTGGTGTAGTAGCTTGGTCTAGACCAATTGTAGGAAAACCAGTATTTCCTATGCCTGATAACCCATATCCATATTCTATTCATCAGTTTTCTTGGCAACAAGCAATAGAGAATCCAGAAAGTATAACACCTGAAAAAGGACTAAAAGGTGGAGATATATTAAATACACCTGTTAAGTATATTTTTAGTATTGCAAGTGGACGATTGATGAACCAACATTCGGATATAAATCATACTAAGAAATTATTACAGGATAATAATATGGTTAAATCACTTATTTTATCTGATTTATTCATGACTCCATCTGCTAAGGCTGCTGATTTAATTCTGCCAGCTGCTTCATTTTTTGAAACAGAGAACATAAATACTTCATGGAGTGAAGAAGATTATATTCTGTTTAACAATAAAGCAATTGATCCTATTTTTGAAAATAGATTTGAATTTGAGTGGCTGAAGAATGTATCAAAACTTCTTGGAATAGAAGATCAATTTTTGGATGGAAAACCTAATTTTGAAGATTGGTTAAAGTTCTGTTGGGATTCTTTTAAAACTAAAATTGGAACTAATTTCAGTTATGATAATCTTAAAGAGCAAGGCCTGTACTTGGTTGATAATCCTCAGCCTAAAGTTACATTTAGCGACGTTTTAGATAAAGAAAAACCATTTAAAACTGAATCAGGAAGAATAGAGATATTATGGCCAGAGTTGATAGGAAATGAAAAACTACCTTCATTACCTATTTATGTACCTACTTATGAAGGATATGAAGAAACTAAGAAGTCTGAATTTAGATTTCAACTATTTGCTTTTCATTCTAAGAGACTTTGCCATAGTATTCATGATCAAAATAAAATATTGGAAGAGTTAGAAAAGCCATCTGTTTGGATCAATAAGGAGGATGCTAAAGAATTAGAAATAAGTGATGGTGAATTAGTTGAAGTTTATAACAGTCGTGGAATATCTAGATTGGCAGCATTTGTCACAGACAGAATAATGAAAGGTGTTATTGCTATGCAAGAAGGCTATTGGTATACACCTAATGCAAAAAATATTGATACTCGTGGATCAATAAATGTCCTAACATTTTCTGATAGATCAAATCCAATTGGTCATTCAACACCTCAACATACAAATTTAGCTGGTATAAGAAAGGTTTTTGAAAATGATAACGAAACTATATTATAATAGTCTTATTATCATATTTTTATTCTTTTTCTTAAATACATAGTATAAATCTAGCATTTGTGGAAAGAGATTATGGAGGGACAGGGGATTCTTATGAAAAAAAGAACTCAAAATGAAAATGAAGAAAATTTGTTGCTAGAATCGGATAAACCTACAACATCTTCTTTTGTTCAAAGGACTATGCTCATTTTAGAGGTATTATCCGGTAAAGAAAAAGGACTAGTAGAAATTGCTAGTGAGACAGGATTAAGTAAAAGCACAATTTACAGAATATTAGTATCACTAGTTAATCTTGATTATGCCTATAAAGTTGCTGAAACAGAAAAATATGGACTGACTTTAAAGTTTAATAAACTTGCAGATAGCAATCGAGGACGATTTAATCTTGTTTCTCTTTCATTGGATATTTTGCAAAGAATAGCTGATGCGTCTCAAGAAACAGTTTTCTTGTATACTTTTAGTCATAATCAGTTAATAATACTTCATCAAATTGAGTCACCATATCCTTTAAGAGTTGTTTCAAAGTTTAATAATGATGGAAAACGTCCTCCTTTACATGCAACAGCTAGTAGCAAATGTATTATTGCTATGCAAGGTGAGAAATCTTCTCAATACTTATTAAGTTTAGCTCCTTATCCAAGATTTACAGATACTACCATCTGTACAAGAGAAGCAATGCAAGAAGAGCTTTCTAGAATTAGAGAGTTAGGATATGCAATGGATGACCAAGAGAATGAACCTGGTATCAGGTGTGTTGCTGCTCCTATTTATATGCCTGATCATTCAGTAACATCATGTGTTAGTATTTCAGGCCCTTCTGTAAGAATGAATGGTGAAAAGCTTTCAAAGTGTATAGATCTTGTTAAAGAAGCTACAGCTGAAATTTCAAGAAAGATTGGAGCAACAAATCAAAAATAAAATCTAAGCAATTTAAAAAAAATAGAAAAGGAAAAAATATGATTAAAAAAAACTTTAAAAAGGCTGTCATTTTTGATCTTGATGGCACACTGTTAGATACATATCCTGGTATGTATATTAGTGCCAATAAGTCTCTTGCTTTGATGGGAAAAGAGGAAGCGGACCCTGTTGAATTTAGGAAATTTATTGGCCCACCTTTAAGAGTAAGCTTTAGAGTAGGTTGTGGTATGACAGATGAGAATGAAATTGAGCAGATTTGTAAGATTTTTTTACAAGTATACCATGATGAGGGCTATAAGCATGCTGATATTTATGATGGTCTTATTCCCCTTCTTGAAGAATTAAAAAACAAAGGTGTCTATCTTGGTGTAGCAACAATGAAAAGAGAGACAAATGCAATAAGGTTACTAGATTATCACAAACTTAGTGTATTCTTTGATGGTATTTTAGGCTCTGATGAAGGATATACAAGAACGAAAAGTTCTAATATCCTTTCATTATTAAAAGAAGCAGGAATTGAAAACCCTCAAGATGCTGTTATGATTGGTGATACACAAGGTGATGAAAGTGCTGCAGAAAAATCAGGAGTTCAATTTATTAAAGTTAACTATGGATATGGATATACAAAAGAAACAACTGATGCTTATCCTGTAAAAGACCTATTAGAAATTATTTGCAATAAATTAAATCTTGAATGATTATTAATATGGCTACATAAAAGACATTAGATGGCAAGTATGTAGCCATATACTTTAAAAATTTTTAATGGATAATAATATGAATATTTCAATTGGAATTACTGCTGGAGGAAAAAGCTCTCGTTTTGGACAAGATAAAAGGTTTATATTATATAAAGGTAGAACTCTTCTTGAAAATGCTATTTTAAACTTCAATAGTTTTGACGATTTAATATTATCAGTTGATTCCATTTCCAATATTTCTTTTTCTTCTAATTGTTTATTAAATATTGTACAAGATAAAGAGAAATCGATAGGCCCAATAGAAGCTATAAGTCAAATACTTAGTAATTCAAAATATGATAATACTTTTATTTTTGCTGTTGATATGCCTTTAATCAATAAGGATTTTGCTTTGTTTTTATCTTCTTATATATCATCTGATTTTGATGTAATTTGCCCAACATTAGATGGTAAAATAAATCCCTTATGTGCTATTTATAATAAAAAAATTCTTCCAATTGTTGAAAAACAAAAAATAAACAAAAACTATAAATTACATTCATTACTACAATGTGTTAACACAAAGTACGTAGATCTTTCTTACACTAGATTCGATAGAAGAATTTTTTCTAATTGTAATACATACGAAGAATATTTAAAAACGATTTATCCAATTGTCTTTGCTGTTTCAGGATATAAAAAAACAGGAAAAACGACATTAGTGGAGTCTCTAATAAAGAAATTCTGTTCTGAAGGCTACAAAGTAGGTGCGATAAAACACGATGGGCACGATTATTGCATCGATTATCCTGGTACTGATAGTTATAGGTTGTTTGAGGCTGGTGCAGATGTCGCTATTTTCTCGGATAAGAAAATTACTATAAATAAAAGAGGAAGTGAAGATTTAAAAAACATACTTACTTTGTTTAATCAATATGATGTTATAATTATTGAAGGAGAAAAAAAATCTGATATCCCAAAAATCCAATTGAAGAGAGAAAATGATGAAGAATTCACAAATGTTTTTCTCTCCATTACTGGATTTGATTATGATATAGAAGATATATATCTAAAAGTAAAAGAATACTTTGGTATTATTCCCCAAAATAAAATAAACTAGATATCTGAAAGCCAAAGCTAAAGAAGAAATATGTTTTAATTCATCAACTTGTTTTTAATTGTAATTCGATAGCTAATAGTAAAGTAGTTAGTTTCTATGCTATGTAAGGGAGTTGACCGTGATTAGTTTTTTAAGCATTCGAAATTAGTTTGTGGTTCAAGATTGGTAGATTGATGATAGGATAGTTCTAAGTGCTAATAGGCTTATCTCTATAGAGAATCATTAGCTTTAAAATTTCACAATATTTTTCTTGTCGATTATTTCCTCTTTTATTACATTAAGAGCGTGTGAAGCGTTCTCCAAATAATGGAGAGTAATATGGATTTAAATAAATTTACAATTAAAATGCAGGAAGCAATTGAGCGGGCTAATCAATTTGCTGGAGAAGAAAGTCACAGCGAACTTACATCAGCTCATATTCTTATTGCACTTCTTGATCAAAAAGAAGGGGTTATTAGACCTCTTTTAGAGAAGCTAGGAGTT
>JAQXRN010000107.1 GCA_029218545.1 Bacillota bacterium
AAATCCGTAAGACTATTATATTCTTTATTCAATGCATTCATTACGCTTCTAGTAAATTTGTATGGACTAGCCGTAGATGCTATCAATATCTTTTTATCATCACCAGATTTGTGTATATAATCATATGCCGCTGCTGCCGCAACTGCTGTATGAGTATCAATTAAATAATCTGACTTGCTATATACATCATTAATAGTTTTTGCTGTTGTAGCCTCATCTGCATACTCACCAACAAAATCCATTAATCTCATTTTCATTTCATCTGTAATAGTATACTTTCCATTTTTTATTAATCCATTCATCAATTCAACAGTTTTCTTATCACTACTTCCAGTTATAGAATAAATCATTCTTTCCAAATTACTAGAAATCAATATATCCATTGAAGGAGATGACGTTAAAATAAATTCTCTGTTCTTATCATAGCTTCCGGTTGTAAAGAAATCATATAATACTTTATTATCATTTGAAGCACAGATAAGTTTGTTGATAGGAAGTCCCATATTTTTTGCATAATATGCAGCTAAAATATTACCGAAGTTTCCTGTTGGAACTACAACATTCATAGGTTCACCATTTTTCAATGCTCCCATTTCTACAAGCTTAACATAGCTGTATACGTAATATGCTACCTGTGGAACCAGTCTGCCAATATTGATTGAGTTGGCTGAGGAAAGCTTTATGCCCTTGCCAGCCAGCTTTGCTTTCATTTCATCATCGGCAAAGATCTTCTTGACACCTGTTTGAGCATCATCAAAGTTGCCTTTTATTGCAAAAACATGTGTATTGGCTTCAGCCTGAGAAACCATCTGTCTTTCCTGCACCTGGCTAACACCGTTTTCAGGGTAAAAAACAATTATTTCAGTGCCTTCAACACCTGCAAAGCCCTCAAGAGCGGCCTTACCTGTATCTCCTGATGTTGCAGTTAAAATGCAGATTTTGTCTGTTTCCCCTTCTTTTTTGCAGGAAGTTGTCATCAGGTATGGAAGAATTGATAATGCCATATCCTTAAATGCCGCAGTCTTTCCATGGTAAAGTTCCAAAAAGTATGCGCCGCCTGCCTTCTTGACAGGTGCAACTTCTGCTGCCTCAAATTTGCTGTCATATGCACCATCTATGCAATATGCCATTTCTTCATCGGAAAACTCATCAAAATATGTATGTAAAACCTTATAGGCAATCTGCTGGTAAGTCATTCCTTTCATGTCTTCAATTGAAAGCGGAAGTGCCGGAATCTCTTCAGGTACATAAAGTCCCTTATCCTCTGCGATACCTCTGATTATAGCCTTTGTGCTGCTCTGAAAATTCTTGCTTCCTCTTGTACTTTCGTATCTCATCTACGTACCTCCCATTTTGTCTACAGATTTTAGTTTACAATGTTTTGGCGGTAATTGTCAAGAAAGGTCCCAATTTCTTGGGACCTTTTTTGTGTATAATGGATAATTTTTTGTAATCCGTGTGGTTTAGTAGTTTTCACATCTTACTTCGAAGTAGCTCTGAGGGTGAGCGCATACTGGGCAAACACCAGGAGCCTTCTTGCCGATTACAAGGTGACCGCAGTTTCTGCATTCCCACATTGTTTCTTCAGCTTTTTCGAATACCTTCTGCATTTCTACATTGTTAAGAAGAGCTCTGTATCTTTCTTCATGAGCCTTTTCAATCTTAGCAACTTCTTCAAACTGGAATGCTAATACATCGAAACCTTCTTCTCTTGCATCCTTAGCAAACTGAGCATACATGTCAGTCCATTCATAGTTTTCACCTTCTGCAGCTGCAAGTAAGTTCTGTTCAGTAGTTCCTAATTCGCCAAGAGCTTTGAACCACATCTTAGCATGTTCCTTTTCATTGTCAGCAGTTTTCTGGAAGATAGCAGAAATCTGTTCATAACCTTCCTTCTTAGCTACACTTGCAAAATAAGTGTATTTGTTTCTTGCCTGTGATTCACCAGCAAATGCTGTTCTTAAGTTAGCTTCTGTCTTTGTTCCTTTTAATTCTTTCATTTTTTTGTCCTCCATCTTTTTATTTTTATTTTTTCTTATATACTTTATGCTTATTTCAACAAATTAAACTTCAACTTTTTCGAAATCTTCTACCCCATGCTTACATAATGGGCAAACATATCCTTCAGGAAGTTCTTCTCCTTCATATACATATCCGCATATCTTGCAGCGCCATCCACTCTTCTTAGGTGCCTCAGGCTGCGGTTTAACATTCTTATGATAGTAATCATAAGTCAGAGAATCTTCTTCAGAAAGTACATCCATATCAGTTACTTTTGCGAAGAAAATTGTATGAGTTCCCAAATCTACGCTCTGGAAAACCTCTGCACTTATGTAGGCATTAGTCGCCTCTGTAATGTACAGAATGCCATTTTCACTTCTTGCTGCCTTGTCATACCCTTCAAATTTGTCAGCATCTCTTCCGCTCTGGAATCCGAAACGCTTAAACACTTCAAAGTTACATGCTGTTGAAAGCATTGACACGTTAAACTTACCTGTCTTTAAAATCATATCGTGAGTATGGTTCTGCTTATTAACGGTAATAGATACGGCATTTGGTGTCGAAGTAACCTGTGAGAGTGTATTCACAATGCAGCCGTTGTCCTTATCTCCATCCTTCGCAGTTAATACATATAGCCCGTAGCTGATTTTAAACATTGCCTGACTATTCATTTACATTACCTCCTTGCTTTTACAAGCTTCGCATAAATAAAATGCATTTAATTCATAGGATGAAATATCTTCTCCTGTTATAGACTTTAATTGGTTGATGATGCCATCAGTCTCCACGTCCTTAATCTGACCACAGTTTCTGCAAACCAGATGATCATGCTTTACCTTAATATGGTCAAATCTGTCCGGAGTCCCTGAAGTAGTAACCCTTCTAATGAAGCCATCTTCTACAAGAGAGTTGAGATTTCTATAAACAGTTCCTAAAGCAATCTTCGGCATTTGTTTCCTTGCTTCTTGAAAAATGTCTTCAGCAGTCGGATGTGCATGGGAACTTTCAATTATCTGCAGTATTAGTCTTCTTTGCTTAGTCACCCTTCATCACCTCGTTTATTAGGGATTGTTCCTATGTTTGATACAATCATAAACCTATTTTTTTCTTTTGTCAATAAAAAAATTAGGAATTATTCTTAAAAATTAAGAACAATTCCTAAAAGTATAAAGGGGTTGTTATAATTCTATTTTTTCTATTCTATCAAATGCTTCTTTTAATTTGTCGATTCCAACGGTACAACAAAGTCTCAGGAACCCTTCGCCGCACTTTCCGAAAGAAGATCCGGGTAATAATAAGACATGCGCCTTTTCCAAAAGCATTTCACTTGCTTCATTGCTTGTCAGACCTGTTTTCTTTATATTGATAAACAAATAGAAGCTGCCCTTTGGAGGTGTAAGAACACTCATCCATGGAATCTGGTTAATTCTTTCTGCGGCATAATCCATGCGCTTCTTGTATTCCTCAATTATAGGCGGCTGTACTTCATGTCTATGTCTAAGCGCATGTATTGCACCACGCTGTGAAATAGAAGGTGCTGTAAAGATAACATTTTCATGAATATCCTTCATCACATCTATAATAAATGATGGTGCAATTACATTACCGATACGCCAGCCGGTCATAAGGAAGTTCTTTGAAAATGAATTAATGATAATTGATCTTTCTCTCATTCCAGGAAGGGAAGCAAAAGGAATAAACTTTTCCTGGAAACTGAAAGCAGTATATATGTCATCACAAACGACAAGTAAATCATGTTTTGTGACGATTTCTGCCAATTTTTCCATTGTTTCAAGGGATAAGCAGTTTCCTGTAGGGTTAGATGGACTGTTAATCAGCAATACCTTTGTCTTAGGTGTAATCATGGATTCAAGACGATCAAGGTTAATCTGGAAATCTTCCTCTTCATATGTAGGCATTTCTACCGGAATTCCTCCTGCCATGGTTACCTGTCTAAAATACGGTGAAAAGCACGGTGACTGAATAAGAACCTCATCTCCTTCATCAAGAATGGTCTGCATCACTTCAAACATGGCCATAACTCCGGATGCCACTACAATGACTTCGCTGTCATCAATATCCATGTCATACTCTTCTTTATAAAACTTGCAGATTTCCTGTCTCAATTCAGGATATCCTCTGCCGTCGGTATATTTTGTATGTCCGTTTCTTGCATCTTCAAAAGCATTCTCTATGATTACGCTCGGCGTGAGAATGTCAGGGTCGCCAATACTCAGATTGATACAATCGTCATATTCGCCTGCCCTCTGCACAACTCCTCCAAGTAATGTCTCCATTTTTTTCCAATATTTCTTTGATATAAAACGATGTTCCATGGTTGGTATTCTCCTAAACAAATCTAAATAAAATATATATTTGTTATTATATCACATAATTTTTAAAAATAAATTGTTTTTTCGTGACAAGAATTGTATGTTTTCCCGTACATTCCCCCCCGTAAAAAAAGAGACCCGAAAAATCGAGTCTCTCAAATTACCTTTTAATTGCACAAAAGCTTCATTTATTTAGCCAATTTTGCAATCATTTCTCCTGCCTTAACCTGCTGTCCTTCAGATACGTAGATTTTTTCTACATTACCCTTTGCAGTAGCGAGGATATTTGTTTCCATCTTCATAGCTTCGATAATAGCGATTGGCTGGTTTTCTTCAACAGCTTCGCCTTCGGAAACTAATACCTTGATGATGTTACCAGGAATGTTTGCGCCAACTTCAAGAGGATTTGAAGGATCTGCATAAAGTACAGCATTGTGAGCGTTTACAGTTACGGATTTATCTTTAATCTTTATGATTCTTCTGTTGCCGTTTACTTCAAATACTGCTTCTCTAAATCCTTCTGCATCTACAGGTCTCACTTCATGAAGCTTAACGATTAATACCTTACCTTCTGCAACCTTAACTTCGCATGTTTCACCTTCGCTTAAGCTGTGGAAGAAGATATCTGAACCCATGTAGCGGAAGTTACCTTCAGTTTCAAGGCTCTTGATGTAATCATCGAATACCTTTGGATACATAGCGTAGCTGATTGCTTCCTGATCTGTTCCTTCAAGTTTTAAATCATCACGTAAGTGCTTCTTGATTGCATCGAAATCTTCCGGTGGAAGCAGTTCTCCAGGTCTGCATGTAATAGGCTTCTTATCCTTTAGAACAAGCTTCTGAAGCTTTTCAGGGAATCCGCCGTGTGGCTGACCCATCATACCTTCAAAGTAGGATACGATTGAGTCTGGGAAGTCGATTCCGGCTGCCTTTTCGTAAATGTTTTCCGGAGTTAAATCGTTCTGTACCATGAAGATAGCCATGTCACCTACTGCCTTTGAGGAAGGAGTAACCTTAACGATGTCTCCAAGCATAGCATTTACCTGCTTATACATCTGCTTAACATCTTCAAATTTATGTCCAAGTCCGAAGCTTTCAACCTGAGGCTTTAAGTTGGAGTACTGTCCGCCAGGAATTTCATACTTGTAAATTTCAGCTGTAGATGTTGCTAATTCAGATTCAAAGCCTGCATATACAGGTCTTACATCTCTCCAGTATTCGGAAATCTTCTGAATCTTATCTAATTCAATTCCTGTTTCTCTTGAGGAGTTTTCAACAGCCGCAACTACTGAGTTAAGAGCGGGTTGTGAAGTAAGTCCACTCATGGAGTTGAATGCTGCATCTACGATATCAACACCTGCTCTAGCTGCCATCAGGACTGTAGCAACACCATTACCGGATGTATCATGAGTATGTAAGTGAATTGGAATGCCGATTTCCTGCTTTAATGTGTAGATCAGCTTTTCAGCTGCCATTGGCTTAAGAAGACCGGACATATCCTTGATACCAAGGATGTGAGCACCTCTCTTCTCTAATTCCTTAGCCATTTCTACATAGTATCTTAAGTTGTATTTTGTTCTTGATTCGTCTAATACGTCACCTGTGTAGCATAAGCATGCTTCAGCAATCTTATTCTGGTTTAAGGCTTCATCAAGAGCAATTGACATTCCGTCTAACCAGTTCAGTGAGTCGAAGATTCTGAATACGTCGATACCTGATTTAGCGGATTCCTTAACGAATTGTCTGATGACATTATCAGGGTAGTTCTTGTAGCCAACTGCGTTAGCACCTCTGATGAGCATCTGGAACAGAATGTTAGGAATTTTTTCTCTTAATGTTTCAAGTCTTTCCCATGGAGATTCCTTTAAGAATCTATATGATGTATCGAAGGTTGCACCACCCCACATTTCAAGTGAGAACAGATCCTTTCCGTATACGGAAACGGCAGGAGCAATCTTTTCCATATCTACAGTTCTTACTCTTGTAGCCATTAAGGACTGCTGAGCATCTCTCATTGTAGTATCTGTAATAAGAAGCTTCTTCTGATCCTTAACCCATTCGGCAACTGCCTTAGGACCTAATTCATCAAGAAGCTGCTTTGTACCTCTCAAACCTTCTAAATCTCCAGGTTTGAACTTAGGGAATACAGGAACGTTAAACTGTGGTTTCTTACCTCTTGTTTCGTTAACAAATTTGTCACCAAGGAATTCGATAACCTTAAGTTCCTTATCCTCAATCTTCTGAATATTAAGCAATTCCGGTGTATTTGCAATAAATCCTGTATCACAGTTACCTGCCGCAAATGTTGGGTGGTTAAGAACGTTTAACATAAATGGAATGTTTGTCTTTACACCCTTAATGATTACTTCGGAAAGGGCTCTGATAGCCTTTCTTCTTGTATCATCAAATGTTCTTGCATATGCAGTCATCTTCACAAGTAAGCTGTCATAGAACGGTGAAACTTCTGCACCTGCAAAACCGTTACCACCGTCAAGACGGATTCCGAATCCGCCTGGGCTTCGATAAACTTCAATAGTACCTGTGTCAGGCATAAATCCATTTGCAGGGTCTTCAGTTGTAATACGGCACTGGATTGAATATCCGTTTACCTTAACTGCATCCTGGCTTGGGATTGCGATTTCAGGTGAATCAAGTCTGTAACCCTGAGCGATTAATAACTGAGCCTGAACGATATCCACTCCTGTTACAAGCTCTGTTACAGTGTGTTCTACCTGAATTCTTGGGTTCATTTCAATAAAGTAATGTTTTCCATCCTTGTCAACCAGGAATTCAACTGTTCCGGCTGATCTATAGTCTACTGCACGAGCAATCTTTAAAGCATCGTTGCAGATAGCCTGTCTCTGTTCTTCTGTTAAACATAATGCAGGTGTAAATTCGATAACCTTCTGATGTCTTCTCTGGATTGAGCAGTCTCTTTCATATAAGTGAACGATGTTGCCATATTTATCTCCTAAAATCTGTACTTCGATATGTTTAGGATTTTCCAGATATTTTTCAATGAATATATCGTCGATACCAAAAGCCTTTGCAGCTTCACTTCTTGCACTTCTGAACTGAGGTAACAATTCTTCTTCACTGCGAACAATTCTCATACCTCTGCCGCCACCGCCTGCTGCTGCCTTGAGCATTACAGGATATCCACAGCTTTTAGCAAATGTAACTGCTTCCTCTTCAGTCTGAATAGCCTTTTCAACGCCAGGAATTGTTGGAACTCCAACTTCGTTTGCAACAATCTTAGATTTAATCTTGTCACCAAGTCTATCCATCATTTCTGCTGTAGGTCCGATAAATTCGATACCTGCTTTAGCACATGCGTTTGCAAATTCACTATTTTCAGCAAGGAATCCATATCCTGGATGGATTGCATCTACGCCTTTAGCTTTTGCAAGCTCAATAATTTCATTAATACCAAGGTAAGCACCTACTGGTGTCTTGCCCTTACCAATCTGATATGCTTCGTCTGCTTTAGTTCTAAACAGAGTGTTCTTATCTTCTTCTGAGTAAATCGCTACTGTTCTGATTCCCAGTTCACGACATGCTCTGAATACTCTGATAGCGATTTCACCTCTGTTAGCAACCAATACTCTTTTGAATTTTTTAATTTCTCCCATTCTTACTCTCCCTAAAAAATTACTTTGTCACATGCACGTCCACATGTGGATACGGTATTGAAATGTTTGCTTCATCAAATGCCAGTTTAACCTGTTCAGCTAAGAAATACCAGACAGTCCAGTAATCACTTGTCTTACACCATGCCTTTAAATCAATAGCAATGGCGCTGTCCTGATGTTCTTTAACACCGATAATTGGCTCCGGCTCATTTAATATTAGGGGACACGATTCTGTTACAGCAAGCAGGACGTCTTTTGCCTTCTCAATGTCCGAGTCATAACTGATTCCGAATACGCAATCCACTCTTCTCATATCTTCCTTAGAGTAGTTCACTATTACGGATGTGGTGATAACACCGTTAGGAACGGTTACCACCTTGTTATCATATGTTTTAAGAGTTGTAACAAACAGGTCTATGCTATCTACATATCCCTCTTTGCCATTAACCTCAATAACATCACCTTTTTTGAACATTTGGTTCACAAGAATCAAGATTCCTCCTGCGATGTTACCCAAACTGTCCTTAAGAGCTAATGCGATGGCCGCACCTCCGGCACCAAGTACCGTTACAAGAGGTGCTGTAGGCACATTAAGATACCCTAATATTACCACAATTAGAATAATATAAAGCAATACTTTTAGAACATTTAAAATAAAAGTGTATGTCGATTCATCTAATGTGGATCTTTCGAGAGTCTTCTTAGTGATTCTCATAAGGACTTTAATTGCGATAAATCCTAATAAAATAATTAGAAACACACCTAGAGCGGTTCCAACATAGGACATGACCTTCTCGCTTAATCCAAACAACTTATCCTCTCCTATTTCATCTGTTATTCGTAAACTCTTCCGCTTCTTCGTCTATCTAGTTCTTTTAACAGTTTCTTTCTGATTCTGATGTCGTCAGGAGTTATTTCAACCAGTTCATCATCATCTATAAAATCCAGAGCTTCTTCAAGGGTAAATGTTCTTGGAGGTGACAGTTTAATAGCATCGTCGGAACCGGCTGCACGCATATTGCTGACTTTCTTTGCCTTGCAAGGATTTACAACCATATCGTCATTTCTTGAGTTCATTCCGACAATCATGCCTTCATAAACCTTTGTGCCCGGTTCTACAAACATCTGAACACGTTCACCGATATTGAACAATGCATATGGAGTACATGTTCCTTCTTCCTGTGCAATTGCCACGCCGTTGACACGCTGAGGAATGTCACCTTTGTACTCGTCAAAATCAGCAAATCTTGTAACCATAGTTCCTTCACCGCGCGTATCGTTGATGAATTCAGTTCTGTATCCAAGAAGACCTCTTGTAGGAACCAGATATTCAAGCTTGGCATATCCGTTTTCTGTCCCCATCTGAGTCATAATGCCTTTTCTTATATTCAGTTTATTGATTACAGTTCCCGAGTATTCTTCAGGCACTGTAATTACAACTTCTTCTATTGGTTCAAGTGGCTGACCGTGGTCACCCCTTCTCATGATAACCTCAGGCTTTGAAACTGCAAGTTCATATCCTTCTCTTCTCATGTTTTCAATAAGAATGGAAAGATGAAGTTCACCTCTTCCGGATACTCTGAAGCAGTCCGTTGAATCAGTGTCTTCCACCATTAAACCTACGTTTACTTCCAGTTCCTTATTAAGTCTTTCTCTGATATGTCTACTTGTGACATACTTACCTGACTTGCCGGCAAAAGGCGATTTGTTAACCATGAAGTTCATGCTTAATGTAGGTTCTTCTATATGAATCATCTCCATAGGTTCAGGATTTTGTGTATCACAAATTGTCTCGCCTATAGAAATATCTGCAATACCTGATACAACCACGATGTCTCCGCTCTCTGCTTCAGGAACCGCCACTCTCTTAAGCCCTCTATATACGAAAATCTGATTAACCTTTCTCTGTACGATGGAACCATCTGCCTTGGCAAGTGCAACGCTCTGACCTTCCTTAATCTTGCCCTTGGTTATTCTGCCAATGCCCAGTCTTCCGATATAGTCATCATATGCAAGGGTTGAAACCTGAAGCTGTAATGGTTCATCATTCAGGTCGGGATAAGGCTGGCAATGGTCAATAATTGTATCAAACAGAGGTGTAATATCAAGTCCGCCGTAACCTGCAGGGCTCTTCTTAATCTTTTCTTCGCCTTCGCCTATAACCATTCCCTGAATGTCTTCAGGCTCTCTTACAGCTATTCCCTGACGAGCAATTCCGTAAAGAATAGGGAAGTCAAGCTGTTCGTCGTTAGCATCAAGGTCCATAAACAGTTCATAAACCTCATCTACTACTTCATCAACTCGTGCGTCCTTTTTGTCCAGCTTATTGATGAAAAGAATAGGATTGATGCCCTGTTCCAATGACTTCTTCAGAACGAATCTCGTCTGAGGCATCGGACCTTCACTGGAATCTACTAAAAGAATAACTGTATCAACAGTTTTCATAATACGTTCTACTTCTGAAGAGAAATCTGCATGTCCCGGTGTATCCACAATATTGATTTTGACATCACCATGCATTACGGAACAGTTCTTGGAATAAATTGTAATTCCTCTTTCTCTTTCTATGTCATCGCTGTCCATTACACAGTCTGCAACCTCTTCATTTGACCTGAAAACACCGCTCTGGTTTAAGAATGCGTCTACCAGAGTGGACTTACCTGCGTCAACGTGAGCAATTACAGCGATATTGATAATCTTTTGCTTCTCACTCATATGCTTTATATCCTTTATATTATATATTTTTACATCTTTTGACATTGTATCAATACTTGATACAATATTTTATCACATTAAAGGCTTAATTTCAATGGGTTTGGATTTGTTAAAAAAGTATTTATATCCAGCAGGTTCACCAATTGCATATATCCGGCATATCATAGTACTACCAACTTTAGGAGGTGAACACCAATAATGGCTTCAGTTTTTTTGAGCCCCTCAACACAAGAATATAATCCTTATGTTACAGGAAATAACGAAGAATATTATGCTAACCTTATCGCCGATGCAATGGAACCTTATCTCCGAGCAAGCGGCATTAGTTATGGCAGAAATGATCCAAGCGGCACGGTATCTACATCCATAGCTCTCTCAAATCAAGGCAGTTATGACTTGCATCTGGCAATTCATTCAAATGCTGCTCCAAAGAATCTTGCCGGCATGATACGCGGTTCCGATGTCTACTACTATCGTGACAGCACCAACGGCAAACGGGCCGCAGAAATTTTTGCAAACAACTTAAAGCTCATCTATCCCCTTCCAAATATGGTTTCAGCTGTTCCTACAACTTCTCTCGTCGAATTGAGAAGGACAAGGGCGACCGCAATCCTTGTGGAAGTTGCATATCATGACAACGTAGAAGATGCAAACTGGATTATCAACAACATTGAATCCATCGGACGAAATCTTGCTCTTTCTACAGCCGATTTCCTCGGAGTCGAATTTGTAGAGCCATAGTTCAAAGGCTGTTTGTTATCTCAGTAAAGCCATCAGGCAATTGCTAAGGCTCGCCATGTATGATAAAATCATAAAAAACAACAGACAAGGTGAAAAATCATGGATAAATTACAAGAACTTTTTATAAATCTTTTCGCAGATGGAACAGAAAGAAGGGAAGAAAAGCCGATAAAGCTTGTCTTTTCAGGAAAAAGGCGCAAGTCAACAGAATACAGCAAAATCACCATCAGACCTATCCTTCTAGGCGGGCAAATCAGCTATCAGGCAGAGTATTCCTATGAGAAGAAGGCCATTCATAAGAACTTTTCAGCAGAAGAAGCGGCAGATTTTTGTTTAAAAGTAATGGAGGAAGACTTTAAGCAGGCCAACATCTTTACCAGCATTTCAGACATACAGGTTCTTGCTTCCAAAGTCGATAAGCCCAGAATAATAAAAAAACCTGCTACCCTAAGTTGCAGCAGCTGCACCAATATTGCACATAACAGGGCAAAGAACTACATTATCCCCGACGGCGTGCCATGTGATTTTTTAGTTCACCTTGGTGTTATGGACAAAAGCGGAAAGGTTATTCCAAAGCACTACAGCAAGTTCAGACAGATTAACCGCTATCTTGAAATCGTAGAAGACGTTTTTCCGTATTTGCCAGAAGACAAGAACAAGCCTCTTAAAATTATCGATTTCGGCTGCGGAAAGGCCTATCTGACCTTCGCCATCTACCACTATCTGAAGGTACAGAAAAACAGAAATGTTGAAATAATCGGCCTTGATTTAAAAAAAGATGTTATTGATTTGTGCAACAAGGTTGCCAAGGAGCTGGGGTATCATGAACTTAAATTCCTAATGGGCGATATAGCAGACTATACCAGCGACCATGCAGACATGGTTGTAACCCTTCATGCCTGTGATACAGCAACAGACTATGCTCTTATGAATGCCGTGTCATGGAATACAAAAGTCATTCTTAGCGTGCCTTGCTGCCA
>JAQXRN010000108.1 GCA_029218545.1 Bacillota bacterium
TGTTGAGCACGCATAGCGTGCGAAACATAGAACCACCCGCTATGCGGGTGCGCGTCGATGGTTATACCCAAAAATCTCCAATCTGTTACAATGAAGTTGTTCAGGCCTCATTGTTTTAAGAAAGGAGATTTTATGGCGAATAAATCAAATAGTTTAGCGCATACAAAATGGATGTGCAAATACCATATTGTATTCACTCAAAAGTATAGACGAAAAATCATATACAATCAATATAGAGAAAGCATTGGAGAAATATTAAGATTACTATGTAAATACATTGAGGCTTGAACAAAGTAAAAGCCCGCGCCTTGAGACGCGGGTAGGTAAAAAGGGCTTATAGCCATAATCAAACCACCATTTTTAAGGGTGGTCATGATTAACATTGACTTAAGCGCATCTGAGCTCAGGGTTGAAACAGGAGACAATTTTAAGGTTTTAACTAACGTAGAAAGCTTCCTGATGATTCAAAAGCCGGTTCAGGAAGCAATATGATTGAAATAAGTGGGGGCATAGGCGAAATAGAAATAAAAACATTTTAATCCATAAAAAAACACCTGAGGTGAAGACGAGTTGATTACTGGTCTTGTGTCTCAGGTGTTTTAACTTTACAACTAATAGAATAGTATGATATATTTTAGTAAATTCGGCACTTGCAGAGGAAGAAACCTCCCGTATATTTTTTAATCAGGTAAGGAAAAGACAATGCTCAAAATAAGCGAAAATCAAAAAAATATTTTCAATGTCCTTGCAGAAGGCGTTTTAATTATCGATGACAAGGGTTTTGTTGTCTTTGCCAATGAGGCTTATAGAAACTTTCTAAAGATGGAAGAGGAAGAAATCATAGGAAGACGATTAAGGGACTTTAGACCTCATGCTCAGCTTCCAACCGTAGTGGAAAGCGGAAAAGCCGTTCTCCATGCCCAGAGACTTGAAGGGCTTGAAGAGGCTTACTTTGTAAATATGTATCCGTTAAAAGAAAATGGACAGGTCGTTGGAGGCATATCTATCATCACTTTTATGAGTGAAGCAGAAAAGGCAAGAAATGAGCTTGAAAAGTATGAAGCAAAGCTGAGAGCTCAGCTGATGCAGCAGGCCCATAATAAAGCGGCCTTTTATACTTTTGATAAGATAATCTGCGCAGATCCTAATTCCATTATGACAAAGGAATTGGCCATGAAGATATCGGATACAGATATGACTGTGCTTCTGCAGGCTGAAAGCGGAACCGGCAAGGAAATGTATGCTCAATCCATACATAATCACAGCAAAAGAAGAGACTCGGTATTTCTGGCAGTAAACTGTGCAAATTTTAATGCCAACATGCTGGAAAGTGAACTTTTCGGCTATGAGGAGGGAGCGTTCACTGGTGCAAAAAAGGGTGGCAAAATCGGTCTGATGGAAGCTGCAAAAGGAGGAACACTCTTTCTGGATGAAATATCAGAAATGGATATTGGACTTCAAGCAAAACTCCTTCGTGCACTGCAGGAGAGAAAAATAAGACCTGTGGGTTCATTAAAAGAACGAGAGATAGATGTAAGAATAATATGTGCATGCAATGCTAACCTTGAGGAATATATAGAACAAGGCAAATTCCGAAAAGATTTGTATTACAGATTGAATACATCGACTATTAAAATTTTGCCTCTTAGGGAGCGCAAAGGCGATATTTCTGCTATTGTATATTCCCTCATTGAAGAGATGAAGCGTAAATACAGAAGGGAAATATATATATCAGAGGAGGCAATGAGATGCCTTGAGCAGCATGATTGGCCCGGAAATGTAAGAGAACTAAAGAATGTGCTGGAATTCTCATCATATATGTGTGAGGAAAATACAATCGTTAAAGCATCTTTACCAAGCAATATTATTAAGAATGATATCAAGGAACTCAATGAGAGTAAAAGCCTAGCTCAAAGGGTAAAACAATTCGAAAAAGAGGAAATAGAGAAGGAACTGAAAAAATTCGGAGATACCCTTGAAGGGAAAAAAGAGGTGGCAGGCAAATTAAAAATATCACTTGCTACTTTGTACAACAAACTCAATATTAAAGAATTCTAAAAAAATGGAAACGGGTTCTAAAAATTTAGAACTCGTTTATTTTTTAGCATTTTCAAATGTTTCTTGAGAGAAACAGCAGTAAAAAATACTTGATAAGCAGTTAATTATTCTAAAAATTTAGAATAATTAACTGCTGTTGTTTTTACATGGATAATAGCAGCAATATGTATAATCATTGAAATTCCAATGGTTTATATAAGTATTAAGAACCTTGTTAATTATTTGGCACGATACTTGCTCAATAATTAGGCATAAAGACATAATAAAATATTCAATAGTATGGAGGAAAAAATGTTAGCAATTTTAGGATTTTTAACTGTAATTGTCATGTTAGTACTCATCATGACAAAGAAAGCTACTCCGCTGGTTGCACTTGTTGCAGTGCCGGTTGTAGCAGGCGTAATTTCATCTTTCTTCAGGTTAACTGAAACAACTGAAGAAGGTGCAGAAGCTGTTGTAAATGTAATGCAGAACATTCAGAACCTGGGCGGCTATATTACAGGCCCAAGTGGTATCGGCTCTGTTGCAGCTACAGGCGTAATGTTCATCTTCTCAATTTTATTCTTCGGAGTATTAACTGATGCCGGTACATTCAGACCTATCATCAAGAAGATCTTAAACCTTGTAGGAACTGATCCGGTAAAGATTGCCGTTGGTACAGCAATACTTGCAGCAATCGTTCATTTAGATGGATCCGGCGCAGTAACATTCTTAATCTGTGTTCCTGCTTTACTCCCTCTTTATGATGCAATAGGAATGCGCAGAACAACACTTGCTACAATAGTAGCTCTTTCAGCAGGTACAATGAACATTCTGCCTTGGGGTGGTCCTACAATCCGTGCAGCAACAGCTTTAGGACAGGATAACCCAACAGAATTCTTCATGCCTGTATTACCGGGTGTAGTTGCAGGTATGATCTGCGTACTGGTAATTGCAGTTCTTTTAGGAAAGGCAGAAAAGAGCCGCATCGGAAATATCCAGCTTGAAGGCGGCGCAAAATATGTTGAACCGGAACTTTCCGAAGAAGAAAAGGCATTATTAAGACCAAATCTTTTCGTAGTAAACGTTATTTTAATCATATTGGCTATTGTTTGTCTGCTTAAGTCAGGCTTCGCTCCTGCTGTAGTATTTATGGTATTCTACGTTCTTGCTACAGTAATCAACTATCCAAGTGTAAAGCAGTCAAAGGAAAGAGTAGATGCTCATGCTAAGGCATGTATCATGATGTGCTCCGTTCTTTTTGCAGCAGGTTGCTTCACAGGCATCATGAAGGGAACAGGAATGATCACAGCGATGGCAGAAACTCTTGTAGCGGTTATTCCGGCTTCATTAGGAAAGCTGTTCCCAGTAATCATGGGTGTAATTTCAATGCCTGCTTCATTATTGTTCGACCCAGACTCATTCTACTATGGCGTATTACCTGTATTAGCACAGACAGCAGAAGGTCTTGGCGTAAGCGCATTAAGCGTTGGACGTGCAGCTATTCTAGGACAGATGACAACCGGTTTCCCTGTTTCACCTCTTACAGCATCAACATTCCTTCTTATCGGTCTTGCAGGAGTTGACCTTGGTGAACATCAGAAAAAGACAATTCCACTTGCTTTCTTAGTTACAATTGTAATGTTAGTTGTATGTATTATTGCAGGCGGCATTGAACTATAACAGAAAGGACGTAAAGAAATGAGAACTATTCGTATCGGAAGCGGCGCAGGATATGCAGGCGACCGTCTTGAACCATCATTAGAACTTATTGAAAAAGGAAACTTAGACTATATCAGTTACGAATGCCTTGCTGAACGTACAATTGCAATAGGCCAGCAGGCTAAGCTAAAAGACCCTTCAAAGGGCTACAACGGACTGTTAGAGCATAGAATGGAAAAGGCTCTTCCACTGTGCTATGAACATAAAGTTAAGATGATTACAAATATGGGTTCTGCAAATCCACAAGCTGCTGCAGCAAAGTGTGTTGAAATTGCAAGAAAGCATGGCTTAAAGGGCATGAAAATCGCTTGTGTTACAGGTGATGATCTGTTGCCTGTAATTGACAAATACATGGATACAGAAGTATGGGAAACAGGCAGCCCTCTAAAGGAATTACCTGGAGAAATCGTTTCAGCTAATGCTTACCTTGGCGTTGAAGGTATTCTGAAGGCTTTAAAGGAAGGTGCAGATGTGGTAATTACAGGTCGCGTATCTGACCCTGCAATCTTTATGGCTCCATTAATTCATGAATTTGGCTGGGATCTTGAAGACTGGGATAAACTTGGAAAGGGAACAATGGTAGGACATCTTCTTGAATGTGGCGGTCAGGTAACAGGTGGATATTACGCTGAACCAGGCAAGAAGGATGTGCCAGGTGTTGGACATATCGGATTCCCTATTGCTGAGGTTTCCGAAGACGGTTCAGTTGTAATCACAAAAGTAGACGGTTCAGGCGGTCTGGTTACTGTTGATACATGTGCTGAACAGATCTGCTATGAAATCCATGATCCTTCAAAATATATCACACCTGACGTAGTGGCTGACTTTAAAGAAATCAGATTCACTCAGGATGGAAAAGACAGAGTTAAGGCAGAAGGAGCAACAGGAAATCCTAAGACAGAAACTTTCAAGTGTTCTATCGGTTACAAGGATTGCTATATCGGTGACGGTGAAATCTCCTACGGTGGCCCTGGATGCCTTGAAAGAGCAAAGCTTGCATTAGAAATCGTTAAAGAAAGATTAGAACTTGTTGCACATGGACAGTTTGATGAAATGAAGTTTGACCTTATCGGATGCAACAGCTTATATTGGAATCCGGAATACAAATACAATGAACCTAGCGAAGTAAGAGTTCGTGTAGCAGGAAGAGCTAAGACTAAGGCAGTTGCAGATCTTGTAGCTAACGAAGTTGAAGCTTTGTATACAAATGGTCCGGCAGGCGGATGCGGTGCTGTAAAGCGCACACGCGAAATCGTTTCAGTAGCTTCTGTTTTAGTAAGCCGCTACGATGTTAAACCGGAAGTAATCACTTATGAAGTATAACAGAAAGGAAGTAATGATATGAAACTTTGGGAAATTGCACATTCTCGTACAGGCGATAAAGGAAATATTTCCAATGTATCTCTTATTGCATATGATCCGAAGGACTTCGAACTTCTAAAGGAAAAAGTTACTGCGGAAAAAGTTAAAGAACACTTTAACGGAATCGTTAAAGGAGAAGTAGTAAGATATGAATTACCTAACATCCACGCTCTTAATTTTGTAATGTACGCTGCTTTAGGCGGTGGTGTTACAAGATCATTATCTGTAGATATGCATGGCAAAGGTTTAAGCTCATATCTGTTAGACATGGAAATATAAATAAGTTCAGATAGTTCCACATAATGCAAAAGCAGGCAGAAGGTTAACTTCTTGCCTGCTTTTTTGTGTCCGTTTTTTCGTACTTAACATATAGGATAATGGGTATACACAAAGAACCCGAATTAAAGTCTATTGGTCGAAAGGCGGTATAAAAATGAAATCAT
>JAQXRN010000109.1 GCA_029218545.1 Bacillota bacterium
TTTTGGCGGAATATATTGAACGAACCCACGAGTGGGTGAGAATGTCCCATGCGCATTTTCCCAAAGAGCCAGCGGCGATTTGCTAGGAAAATGCGACAGCGAAAGGAGCCTGCCAACCTTTGTAATCGCTGGCTGCAGCCAGTTGATTGTTAGCAGTGTTTTTCTTATGAAGGCAAGCGACTGTAGGAGCGAGCCCTCAAGGCGGGGCGAGCGTTGTCCTCCGCCAAAACGAAAAAAGGAACTACCCGTCAGGGTGGTTCTTTTTTTGTTTCCACGACGAGATGGGATGAGAACCCACGAGTGGGTGAGAATGTCCCATGCGCATTTTCCCAAAGAGCCAGCAGCGATTTGTTAGGAAAATGCGACAGCGAATGAGCAGGAATGCGGCTGTAGCATTCCGTCGCGAATAGGAACGGCGCACGAAGTGCAGAGCGTTGTCCTCCGCCAAAACGAGAGACGAGCAATAGCTCGTCTCTTTTGTTTTGGCGGAATATATTGAACGAACCCACCAGTGGGTGAGAATGTCCCATGCGCATTTTCCCAAAGAGCCAGCAGCGATTTGTTAGGAAAATGCGACAGCGAATGGAGCCTGCCAACCTTTGTAATCACTGGCTGCAGCCAGTTGATTGTTAGCAGTGTTTTTCTTATGAAGGCAGGCGACTGTAGGAGCGAGCCCTCAAGGCGGGGCGAGCGTTGTCCTCCGCCAAAACGAGAGACGAGCAATAGCTCGTCTCTTTTGCTTTGGCGGAATATATTTATGGATTGGTGGAAATCTTTTCAACTGCATAGTAATGAAGGTAATTATGGGCGCATTGTATGGATTTATCACAGGTGCAATTAGATTCAAAACAAAAAACTGTTACATTGGAATAATTGTTCATGGAATATTAAATGCATTTGGATAGTTTATTATTTATCTTTCAATGCTTTCTTTACGAACTCCAAAACAGAGATTATAATAGAACTATACTTGAGAATTTAAGGAGGAGAATTAATGTTTAGATCAATTCGAAAGAAGAAAAATGAAATCAGTTTAGACGCGGCAAAAGAATTGCTTCATTGTTCTCGTCGTGGCATCTTAGCAGTCAATGGCGATGATGGTTATCCCTATGCAGTACCGATTAATTATCTGTATGATGAAGATACGCAGAAGATTTTTTTCCATGGAGCTAAAGCAGGTTACAAAGTAGATGCTTTGAAAGCATGCGACAAGGTTTGTTTTACCGTTTGCGGCAACGAAACTATAAAAGACGAAGCCTGGGCTCCATATGTTAAGAGTGCAGTCGTATTCGGAAAATGTCATTTAATGGAAAATGATAGTTCTGCAATGGATGCGCTTAAAAAATTTGCAATGAAGTATTATCCTGGTGAGGATATGGTCGATAGTCAAATTGCATCTACCGGCAGGGCTACCCAGATGTTTGAAATAGAGATAGAACATATCAGCGGCAAAGAAGTACAGGAAAGCTAGATTCCAGCTTGTATAACAGCAAAAAAATATTCAAGACAGCTTCGGCTGTCTTTTCTTATGTCCAATATGTCCGGACATTTGACCTGAATCATCGGCTTATGCAACTTTTGTTAACATAAATAACAATTATTTGCAATCTTAGGTTGGTAGATGCGGATGCTACCAAAACTTACAATATTCATATAAATCATAATTATGGAGGTCCAAATGAGTATTGTAAGAGTAAGTAACCTTAGGAAAAAATATCCTTCATTTGAGCTTGATAATGTCTCCTTCTCTCTTGAAGCAGGACGCATTACAGGTTTTATCGGCAGAAACGGTGCCGGCAAAACCACAACCATTAAGTCAATTTTGAACCTGGTACACCCTGATGGAGGAGAAATTGAATACTTTGGCATGCCCCTGTACGGAAACGAGGCAGCCATCAAAAAACGCATTGGCTATTCAACAGGCACCATCAACTGGTACCCGCGCAAGAAGATAAAAGATATCGCAGCTGTAATGAAGGATTTCTATGACAGCTGGGACGAAGACCTTTACAGGCAGTATCTGAAACTCTTCAATCTTGACGAAAATAAGTGTGTAATAGAGTTGTCGGAGGAAATGAAGGTGAAATGCAATCTGATGTTTGCCTTATCCCATGGAGCCGAAGCACTGATTCTCGACGAGCCAACAAGCGGTCTTGACCCCTTCTCAAGGGATGAATTATTGGAGCTTTTTGAAACGATTAAGAGCGAGGGAGTTGCAATTTTCTTCTCCACACACATAATCACAGATATAGATAAATGTGCCGATGACATCGTATATATTTCACACGGAAGGATTGCAGCGGCTATGCCAAAGGATCAATTTAAGCTGAAATGCATGAAAGATGGTGAGTCCCTCGAGGACGCTTTCCTGAGAATGGAACGTAATGAAAGGGCGGAAAGGAGTGAGATTAATGGGTAATATTTTGAAAAAAGAGATGCAACTCAGCACACTGGCAATTGTATACTTCTTCATTGTATTCGGGCTAATGTTCCTTCTGCCGGGTTATCCTGTGCTTTGCGGAGCATTCTTCCTGACCCTTGGCCTGTATCAAAACTTCCGCTACGCAAGAGAGTGCAATGACATAGTTTTCTCTGCCCTTCTTCCCATTGCCAAGCAGGATGTTGTCAAAGGTAAATTTGCTTTTTCATGCTTAATTGAAATGTGCAGCTTTATGTTAATGGTAGTTTCCACTGTTGTAAGGATGACTGTTCTTTCTGATTGGCCGGTCTACAGGAACAATGCCCTTATGAACGCTAATCTCTTTGCCCTCGGTATGGCTCTTGTGCTCTTTGGCATTTTCAATCTGGTATTCATCGGCAGTTTTTTCAAGACAGGATATAAGACAGGAAAGCCATTTATTGTGTACATTGTTATATGTTTTGTTATAATAGGAATTGCAGAGGCACTTCATCACTTTCCGGAATTTGAAGCGCTCAATGCCTTCGGTTTCGAGCACTTTGGCCTGCAGATCTTAACTTTGATAGCAGGAGCACTCTGCTACATGGGACTTACAATTCTTTCCTACAGAAAATCCTGCTGCAGCTTTGAGAGAATAGATCTTTAGCCAAAATCTTCAAAACATCAGGATTCGACGGTATTCACGAACAGCTTGGAGGTAAAAACATGCTAAGAGAAAATCTAATAATGCTTAGAAATATTAACGGCTTCTCACAGGAACAGGTCGCTGAGAAGATTGGGATATCGCGTCAGGCCTATGCAAAGTGGGAAAGCGGCAAGACTGTTCCAGATATCGAAAAATGTAGCCTCCTAGCTGAAGTGTATGGTGTTACCATTGACAGTTTAATTAAGACCAGCAAGTTTAAAGGAAAGGTTGTACCACCTGCACCAGAGGGCAAGAACATCTGGGGTTCCGTAACCTTAAATGAACGGGGACAGATTGTCATACCAAAAGTAGCACGTGATCACTTCGGTCTCTCTGAAGGTCAGCGTCTGATTCTGATGAGTGCAGACGGAGAAGGCTTTGTACTCATACCTGCTGAATGGTTTGAACAGAGGCTTGCGCTGCTGAGTCAGATTGCAGCGGAAAAATAGAACAATTGCTATTGTTAAGTTTTTCTATCAGCTTAGCGTATATACGTTCTTTGAACCATTCTTCACTTGAAGCTGTCACTGCATCGGAGAAGGTGAACCAGCCCACATTACTGTTTTCGTCCTCCTTGATGGACAGCTTCTCGGCCTCATCGGCCTCAATCAGATATGTAATATTAAGGTGTAAATGAGACGGCACATATTTTCCGTTCTTCATATGACCGCTTACAGGCAATACTTCTACGGAAAATATTTCTTCACTTGCAGGTCGTGCGCTCTTAACACCGCACTCCTCCTTAACTTCTTTTACAGCTACCTCAAGAAGGTTTTCATTTCCATCTGCATGTCCTCCCATCCATGACCAGGAATTGTATATATTATGGTGGACCATAATGGTCTTTGTCCCTTCTCTGTTCACAACCCATGCTGATGCGGTCATATGGGCGCATAAATTTGTTCTGTAAAAAATATCTTTCTCATCTCTAAGCATCTTTAGAATCACTTCCCTATCGCGCTCTTCCTGCTCATTAAAAGGCTTGTATTTCTCCAGCTGTTTAATCAGTTTTTCTCTCATGACCTAATCTTACCTCGCTTTACAAATTAAAACTTGTTCTTGTCTTTCACTATACACCCCCTAATGTAAAATTTCTATATATTCAATGTTTTAATTTCCAAATACCGAAACACTTTATGTGTTGTAAAAGCGCGATTCCCAATATATAATATAGTTAATATATTAGTTAAAATGTATAGTTTATTGCAAAAATAGATAAAATATTAACCATGAATACAAACTTTATAAATTTCAAAACTCCATATGAAGTATCTATGGAAATAGCTGAAAAAGCAAAAGCAAAGCGTAAATATATGAAACTGTCACAGCAGAAACTTGCTGAAAAGTCAGGTGTTAGTCTGGGTTCTTTAAAGCGCTTTGAAAGAACCGGAGAAATCTCCCTTTCCTCTTTGCTTAAGCTTGCTTTAGTACTAGACAGTTTAAAGGACTTTGACGTCCTGTTTGAAAAGCCGGAATACGCTTCTATAGAGGAGGTTTTAAATGATAAAAACAGATAGAATAGATGTATTTATGAACGAAAAGCATGTAGGCACTCTAGCTGAAACAAAACACAGAGCAGCTTTTCAGTACAGTGAAGAGTGGATTGAAATCGGCTTCAGCATAAGCCCTTTCTCTCTGCCTCTTGAAAAGCGCCTTTTCATCCCGGAATACAATCCCTTTGAGGGAGTGTATGGTGTGTTTGCAGACTCTCTTCCCGATGGATGGGGACGATTTATTGTTGACAGATACATCAATCAGAAGTTTAAACTGAATTCAGATGATATTGGCAATTTTCAGAGACTTACACTTATATCTGCTTCAGGAATGGGAGCATTGAATTATATACCTTCAATCGATATTACAGCCGATGAATACTCTGGAAGTTTTGATGAAATCGCACAGGAATGCAACCGGCTGCTTGAGTACGACTTTCCAAGTGATTTGGATAAACTATTTAAGTATGGTGGTTCTTCAGGTGGTGCAAGACCCAAAATTCATACTAAAATCAATGAGGCTTCCTGGATCATTAAATTTCCGTCATCATATGACAGCAAAAGCATAGGACTCCAAGAGTACGAGTATAGTCTTTGTGCAAAAGAGTGTGGAATTGAGATGAGTGATACAAAGCTCTTTAAGTCCAATATATGCGAAGGCTACTTTGGAACTAAGCGTTTTGATAGAAAAGACGATGGCAGTAGAATTCATATGGTATCAGTAAGTGGGCTCTTGGAAACCTCTCATAGATATCCAAATCTGGACTACAACCAACTCATGAAGCTGACACTGCTCCTTACCCAGGATATGCAAGAAGTTAAAAAGATGTTTGATCTGATGTGTTTTAATGTATATGCCCATAACAGAGATGATCATTCCAAGAACTTCTCTTTCTTGTATAACGAAGATGAAGGTCGCTGGGTACTCTCCCCTGCATATGATTTGACTTACAGTAGTTCTCAGGGGGGCGAGCATGCCACTACTGTTAATGGCGAAGGAAAAAATCCTGTCACAAACGATATTCTTCAGGTTGGAAAAAAAGCCGGAATAGATGCAGGTTATACAAAATCCAGATCAAAAGAAATCCAAGAAATAATCATGACACGTTTAAATAAATACTTATGATTCAAAACGGCATGATGCAATAAGAGGCACAAACGAGACTGCAATGGATATAAAATTACATTTTCAGGAAAAAGGCAGCGGCGAAGCCTTTATTTTCCTCCACGGAAACGGTAGCGACAGTTGCTACTTTAAAAATCAAATAGAGTATTTCAGCAGAAATTATCATGTTCTGGCATTGGATACAAGAGGTCACGGTATGTCTCCTAGAGGTTCTGCACCCTTTACCATCCAACAGTTTTCATGGGATTTATATGATTTCATGAAAACACATCAGATTTCAAAGGCAGTGATTCTGGGATTTTCCGATGGGGCAAACATCGCCATAGAATTTGCAATAAAGCACCCCCATATGGTAAAAGCTTTAATACTGAATGGTGGGAATCTCAACACAAAAGGGATTAAACAAACAATACAAATTCCCATTGAGATAGGCTATAAAATTACAAAGTGCTTTGCTGCCAAATCTCCCCATGCCAAAAAAAATACAGAAATGCTCGGTTTGATGGTCAACGATCCAAATATTGAACTTGACCAATTGTCACAAATCACGGCACCAACCCTTGTAATTTGCGGAACAAGAGACATGATTAAGGAATCTCACACAAAGGAGATTGCTAATAACATACCCGGTGCAAAGTTGGTAATCATCAAAGGTGATCACTTTATTGCAAATAAGCGTCCTGCTGAATTTAATTACGAAGTAGACGCTTTTCTAACTCTACTAAGCGTAGGTTTTGCATCATCAAATGAAATGGTATTATAGCCTCAAGGAGGTACATATTATGTTAAATGCTTTCTAGAAGCCTTACAGGATGACATACGGCAATTCAACCTCTATATATAGTTCCGTGTTTTATTCGTCCTCGTTCCATTCAGGGTCATAAAACAGGTTTAATCTAAGCTTATTTGAAATATTACGTAAAAGATTTATCCCCGCGATGCTGTTTCCCTTCTCATCAAGTGCCGGACCAAACACGCCAATTCCGGCACGCTTGTCTGATACAGCAAGAAGTCCTCCGCCAACCCCAGACTTTGCAGGTATCCCAACCTGTATGGCAAAAGTTCCTGAGCCATCGTACATTCCACATGTAAGCATTAAAGTCTTTACGATACGCGCAGTTGAAGATGTCATGATTCTGTCTCCTGTTTCTTTAAAAACACCATCATTGGCCAAAATTCTTCCAAGGTTTGCAAGGCTTTCTGCTGTTACATCCATGGAACAGCATTTTGTATAAAAGTTGAGAGTGTCATCAACATCGGAAGTGATTAGACCTTTACTTTCCAGAAGATATGCAATAGCTCGATTTCTTGAACATGTGGAGATTTCTGACTTAAAAACATCTTCATTTATATTGATTTCCGGATCGTCGCATATTACTCGCGTAAATCTAAGAAGATCATAAAAAGATATTTCCTTCACAAGTTCACTTGCAATGGCAATTGCCCCAGAGTTGATTAACGGATTATACGGTCTGGAATTTTCTCTGTCTAATTCTACAAGTGAATTAAAAGCTTCCCCTGATGGTTCGGCTCCGGTCTTTTCAAAAACTCTTTTTGCACCGCAAACTTCAAGGGCTAAAATCAGAGCGATTACTTTTGAAACGGATTGAATAGTGAATCTCTTGTTATAATCACCCATACAGATTTTTTCACCTGTTAGTGGGAAAAGGCAGATGCCCAGCTGATTTGGATCCACGTTCCCCAGCTCAGGAATATATGTCGCAACGTTCCCCCCTGGAATTATTTTTCTCGCTTCTGCCATAGCACTGCTGATAATTACTTTAGTTTTATCTGCTTCTGTCAGTTCGCGATATCTGTCAATTATGTTATTCATGGCGTTTCCTTTCTGCACCTTATCATATATTAGCCTTAATCATATCATATCATTTAATTTCTTCAACTTAAATTTTATAATAAAATATAAAAGCACCGGTCAATTTCGAGCCGATGCTTTATTATTAGCTATTTACTTATCAAATATGACTATTTAGTTATTTTCTGTTTTCTTTCTTCAATTTTACATCGAAAATGAAGTATAAAGCAACACCCAT
>JAQXRN010000110.1 GCA_029218545.1 Bacillota bacterium
CAGGCATCTTACTCTGGTTCCCTTTACAATCCCCAAATCCTTTAGACGCGGATTAGTACTAAGAACATCTTCGACGATGCCCTCCTCATCTAATTTCAATATATTAAGAGTTTTCATAATAAAACAGTCCTTTCACATATACTATTACATATATATGAAAGGACCGTTTGTTTCGTGATTTATGTATGTTCAGACTGCTATTTTACATTTTCTTCGCAGTACAGGCACTTGTATACGCCTTCTTCTCCTGAAAGCTTAGCAAGTGGTTCAAGTTCCTGCTCTGTAGTAATTATACATCTTGGATTTGTGCATCTAAGATGATTAACCAGAACCTTTTCGTCTGGGCGAACTTCAGGAGTATTATCCTTTTCCGCCTCTTCAAGAAGCTTCAGAATCAGAGCCATTCTCATGTATTTGCCATTTAAAGCCTGAACGAAATAGCATGCACGTGGATCTTTGTCTACTGCAACACTTATTTCATTTACCCTTGGCAGCGGATGAAGAATGCTCATATCTGCTTTTGCATGTTCAAGCTTTTCAGGGGTAAGAACATAGCTGTCCTTTAATCTTTCGTACTGGTCAAGGTCATCAAATCTTTCACGCTGAATTCTTGTCATGTAAAGTACGTCAAGGTCTGCCATGGAATCTTCCAGACTGGCTGTCTCAACATATTCAAGTGACTTTTTGTCAAGTACATCTCTCTTAACATATTCGGGAATTCTCAGCTCTTCCGGTGAAATCAGGACAAACTTTATTCCTTCATATCTTGACATTGCATCGATGAGAGAATGCACTGTTCTTCCGTATTTCAGGTCTCCGCAAAAACCTATGGTAAGATTGTCGAATCTTCCCTTTTCTCTATGTATAGTCAGAATATCTGCCAAAGTCTGAGTTGGATGGTTGTGACCGCCGTCTCCAGCGTTGATGACAGGAATTGACGCATTTTTTGAAGCTACAAGGGGCGCACCATCTTTAGGGTGTCTCATTGCAATGATATCAGCGTAACAGCTTATAATTTTTGCAGTGTCTGCCACACTTTCGCCTTTAGCTGCTGATGAGCTGTTTGCTTCAGAAAAACCGATAACATTGCCGCCAAGTTCATACATTGCTGCTTCAAAGCTAAGCCTTGTTCTTGTTGATGGTTCAAAGAACAGTGTAGCCAGCTTCTTACCTCGACATTTTTCAGAGTATTTTTTTGGATTTTCAATAATATCTTCTGCTGTAGCAACAAGCTGTGCTAATTCTTCTACAGAGAAGTCAAGTATACTAATAAGATTTCTCATTTTTGCCTCCCTAATTATAGGTGATTTTTGTTATTTAATCCAACTTTCATCTGATGGATTGTTTCTAAATGCAATTAAGCGGGCAATGTCTTCTTTCTTAATATAACCTTCTTCTGCTCCTACTTCTGCTATTACATCGAAATTTGTTAATGATACATTTTTTACATTGGCTTCTGCCAGTCTGTCTAAGCCCTTCTTCATGCCGTAAGTAAAGATACTTGCAACACCAAGAACTTCCGCACCTGCTTCGCGAAGTACATTTACTACTTCAATGCAGCTTCCTGCAGTTGAAATAAGGTCTTCGATTACTACTACCTTCTGACCCGGTTCAAGTCTTCCTTCAATCTGGTTCTGTCTGCCATGATCCTTTGCTCCTGAACGAACATATCCCATAGGCATATCTAAAATGTGACCTGTTATTGCCGCGTGAGCAATACCTGCAGTTGATGTTCCCATGAGAACCTCTGCTTCAGGATAGTGAGTCTTTACTATTTCTGCAAGACCTTCTTCAATTGCAGTTCTAACTTCCGGAGCAGTTAAAGTAAGTCTGTTGTCACAGTAAACAGGACTCTTTATTCCGCTTGCCCATGTAAATGGCTCTTCAGGTCTGAAAAATACAGCTTTTATTGATAATAAACCTTTTGCGATTTTCTTTTCCATGTTTCTCTCCTCAAAAATTATCGTAATTTAGTCCACGAATTCTCGTAAGCATCTTTCATATGCCTCAACAGGGTCATCTGCCTGAGTGATAGGTCTTCCAACAACTATATAGTCAGAACCTATTTTCTTTGCCTGCTCAGGAGTCATTACCCTCTTCTGATCGCCTACTTCACCATCTGCGAAGCGAACACCGGGAGTTACAGTCAGAAAACCTTTTCCGCAGGTTTCATGAACCTTGCCCGCCTCAAGAGGTGAACACACTACTCCATCAAGACCTGCTAATTTGGCATTGTTTGCATAGTGCATTACAACCTTATCTATGTCTTCATCTATTAAAAGATCTCTTTTCATAGTTGCTTCATCTGTTGAAGTAAGCTGAGTAACTGCTATTAGAAGCGGTCTTGTTCCATCTTCTCTTGTAAGACCTTTGATTGCACCTTCCATCATAGGAATAGTGCCTGCCGCATGAACATTTGTCATATCCACATCCAGCTTTGACAAGACAGACATAGCCTTGTTAACTGTATTTGGAATGTCATGA
>JAQXRN010000111.1 GCA_029218545.1 Bacillota bacterium
AGCTATCAACAAGGACCCAGATGCTCCTATCTTCGAAGTAGCTGACTACGGTATCGTAGGTGACTTATACAAAGTAATCCCTGAAATCATCGCTGAATGGGATAACGCTGAAGCTCTTTACGATGCTACTACAAAATAAGATTAATTAAATAATTCTTATACATACAAGAAGACTATCCATTTTTGGGTAGTCTTTTTGTGTTGGAAAAAGCTTTAATAGTTGCAGTATATTTGTTATAATATAAATTGGAAATAATGTACTTTAAAGGAGCTTTGAAGATGAGCAATGATAAACTAGACAAGAAGCAGACAAATGTATTGCTTATAAATGATATAGCAGGTTATAGTAAGATTTCCCTTGGCGCAATGATTCCCATTATGTCTCACATGGGATTTGGAATACATAATCTGCCGACAGCTGTAGTATCAAACACCCTTGACTACGGCAAGTTTGAAATCCTTGAAACAACGGAGTATATGAAGGGAACATTGAAGGTCTGGAAGGAACTGGGCTTTTCTTTTGACGCCATATGCACAGGATTTATCGTTTCGGAAGAACAGGTGAAGGTAGTTGCAGATTTTTGTCAGGAGCAGAGAAAAAATGGAGTTAGAATATTTGTAGACCCAATAATGGGAGATAACGGTTCTCTGTATAATGGTGTATCGGACAACACTGTAGAATATATGAGAAAAATCTGCTCTGTTGCTGACATTATTATGCCCAATTTTACAGAGGCGGTTTTTCTGGCTGACAAACATTTTTCTGCAGAAGGGGTTTCCTTATCAGAAGCGAAGGAACTGGTTGATTCACTAAGAAATCTTGGCTCAAAGTCTGTTGTAATAACCAGCATCACTGTTGAAGGTCAGACCTGTGTTTACGGCTATGATGATGACAAGAATGAGTATTTTAACATTCCTTTTGACTATATACCTGTTCACATGCCGGGCACCGGAGATATTTTCTCAGCACTTCTTGTTGGAAGCGTTCTGAAGGGAATCGAATTGCAGAGCTCAACGGCTTTTGCCATGAAGAAATTAAGAGAGCTTATCCTTTTAAACAAGGATAATGAGGACAAGACCAGCGGTATACCAATAGAAAAATATTTAAATGATATGACAAATTTTTAATATGAGGTGAGTGTAATGCAGTTAATTGACAGAGTAAAAGATTGTAATGGCTGTGGAGCATGCAGAGTTGCGTGCAAATATCAGTGTGTAAAGATTAAAGAAAATGAAGAAGGGCAGTTAAGACCCGTTGTTGATGAAAACGGATGCCAGAAATGCAATGCGTGTATGCTTTACTGCCCGTTATATAATCCGGTAGAACTTCCGGAATTTGAAGATTTTTATGATTGTAAAGAGGATGTAAGAAAGAGAGATATGGCGCCAATATATAGAGCGGCAATGAGGAGCGTTAAGGAGGGTAAGCATACCGAATTCATCGGCACCCTTTGCCAGATTGCGGCTCTCAAATCATTAAGAGGTGATAAGCTTGCCAATAATCTTATCCTTTATCCTGTATATTGCGATGAAGAACAGAGAGCATCCAATCCAGCCTGCGCTGCGTGTAGGTTCTATAAATAATTATTGAGAGGAAATAATGGAAAAAAATATCTTAGAAAAAGTTAAAGAAGCTGAAGCCATGTTCAGCGACTATGAAATAACGGGCAATGAGCTTGCAAGGGTCCAAAAGCTGAGAGAAAAACTTGAGAATCAGAAGGTAACAGTTTCTGTTATCGGACAGTTCAAGCGAGGTAAGAGCGCCCTTGTAAATGGAATTTTGGAGGATGAAGTTCTCCCTGTGGGAATCGTGCCTGTTACGGCCGTTGTTACCACTGTAGAATATGGCCCTAAATCAGCATCAGTGCATTTTAATAATGGTGTTGTAAAAGATGTATCCTTTGAAGATATTTCAACATATGTCAATGAACAGGAAAATCAGGATAACAGGCTTAATGTAACAAAGGTTGCTATTAAGACACCGTCACAGTTCCTAGAATCAGGGCTCACTTTCGTTGATACCCCCGGTGTTGGCTCAATGCATGAGAACAATACTGAAGAAGCTTATGCATTTGTCAAAGAGAGTGATGCAGTCATTTTCACTTTATCTGTAGACAGTCCTATAAATCAGATAGAGATTGATTTTCTTAAAAATGCCAAAGAATATGCCGCAAAATTCTACTTTGCAGTAAATAAAATTGATGCAATTGCAGAGAACGACCTGCAAAGCTATCTTGATTACTGCAGAAAGTTCATTTCGGAGCTTATGGAAGTTGATGAAATAATGATGTTCCCTGTAAGTGCCAAAATGAATATTGGAATAGATGATCTGAAAAACACTATTCTGGAAGATTTAAAGGCAGAAAGCAGCAGAATCCTTGAAGAATCAACGAAACTTAAACTTCATGACATTGTTATCAGTGCGCTTTCCCAGATAACTTTCTATAGGAATGCTCTTCAGATGACAGGTGTTGAGTTTGACAAGAAGTTTGCCGAAATTCAAGGGTTCTTTGGACAGCTTCATGATGAAACCGCAATGCTTCCCGCTGCCCTAAAAGCAAATGCTGCAGTATGCGAGGCACATTCAAACGATGTTAAAAACAGATTGACTGCTAAAGTTAAAGAACTCTTTGGAATAGATTATCACTATGAAATCGAGAGAGTTTCTGACAATTCTGTAAAGAAGGGTCAGCAGGATGATATAGTTGCTCAGGTTGATGAAATATGTGACAGCCTTAACAAAACATTAAATACTGTGTTTATGCACAGAGAAGAAAACACATATGTTGTTGCAAGAAGAATTAATAATCTTAACAGACTGGTAAGAAAACTTGTTCAGATGAGAGACGAAAAATAAAGAAATGATTAATAAACAGATTGAAATAATTGAATCTCTTTTTGACAGCATGAATCAGGGAATGATTTATGTCAATAAGCAGAGAAGAATTCAGAACTGCAATCGTAAGGCAAAAGAATTTACCGGAATTGTAATAGATTCTCATGCCAGCCATGATGCAGGTGTAATTTCACAAGGCGATATAGTAATAATTGCGGACAATATGCTGGGAGATGACGATGGTAATCTTTCGTCAGCTGAACTTGAAATGATTAATATCAAGAATCCTGATATCCATCAGGGGGATATGCTTGTTGCTGTAGGTGTTTACGGCAATAAGAAGTTCGAACCTCAATATAAGCATTTAAGGCGATATCAGACAGATGTTGAGCTAAAGCTTAATGTGAATTATTGCGGATTTTTGATTGAATCAATAGTGGACACGGTGAACAAAAAGGTCACCATCAAAGTGAATAGCAAGCCTTATGAACTTAATTACCATCATTCAATGGGAAATATTGTTGTTCTAGACGGAACAAGCGGTAAGGTTAAATTTTTCCAGGCGAGAGGTTATTCGGTAAGAGACGAGGACCTCGGTAACCTTATGAGGGGTAAAGAGTTCCAGGGAAAAAGCACTGAAACTGCAGACGTTGATGTAACAGGAAAACATTTCTTCGATTTATTTGATGAATCCGATCTGTCACGCAGTCTGTTCAATGTCCTCGATGGCAAGAAGCCTGCGGAGCATAACAAACTCTATGAAATAAATAAAAGACCGTTTATCTGCGAAATAATTCCTTGGGCAGAAAAAGGTCAGAATTCACCTGATGGTGCGTTTCTGGTATTTAAGGATGCAGAACACCTTGAGAAGCTCATTGACGACAGAAACGATATCATTCGTCAAGCAGAAGTTGGAGACAAGGCAAATAAACTTGATACTATAGTATATCCTGAAGAAGCGTTCAAGAACTATGCCGGAAACAGCAGCAAGATGAAGGCTATAAAGTATATGGCATATAAGGCATCTCAAAATAAGTTTAATGTCATCATAACCGGGGAATCGGGAACAGGTAAATCTTTGCTTGCAAGGGGCATTCATAATGCAGGAAATCCTGATGCACCTTTTGTTGAGGTAAACTGTAACGCTATTGCACCATCCTTATTTGAAAGTGAACTCTTCGGTTATGTAGGAGGCGCTTTTACAGGTGCTAAGAACGATGGCAAGGTGGGCTTCTTTGAAGCTGCAAACAAGGGTACTATTTTCCTAGATGAGATAGGCGAGCTGCCGTTAGATATTCAGGTAAAACTTCTCCATGTACTCCAGAACAAGATAATCTACAGAGTGGGTTCATCAAAGCCTATTAAGGTTGATGTACGCGTAATTGCAGCAACAAATCAGAATCTTGAGGAAATGGTTGCTCAAGGTAAATTCAGACAGGATCTGTTTTACAGAATCAACGTTTTCCCTATAGAAATTCCACCTATAAGGGAGAGAAAAGAAGATTTGTATGTGCTGATAAACTCAATTTTGAGGAACACCTGTGAAAACTACGGCATTGAGCCTAAACAGATTTCGGGAGAAGCACTTAGAAAGCTT
This sequence comes from Bacillota bacterium, assembly GCA_029218545.1. GTDB lineage: Bacteria > Bacillota > Clostridia > Peptostreptococcales > Anaerovoracaceae > Fimisoma. The sequence goes on from JAQXRN010000111.1 coordinate 4,434, forward strand.
ATGGCATATAACTGGCCGGGTAATGTAAGAGAACTTGAAAATGTAATCGAAAGAGCAGTAACACTTTGCGATTCTAACATCGTTTATTCGGAGCATTTAAGCATAGGAAAGAACGATTCTTCAGAGACTCTGAAAGAAATGCTTGAGAAAGAAGAAGCCAGACTCATTGAGGTAGCTCTTATCAACAATAACGGAGATAAGCAGAAGGCTATGGAGTCGCTGGATATTTCCAGAGCTGTTTTCTATTCAAAGCTAAAGAAATATGGTATAGATACTCGTAGACGTTATTAAAAGACATATTTTCACAATATTAATCAAAACCCCTTTCATAGGTCATTATGAAAGGGGTTAATTAATGATTATATATATAATCTGATTGGTCTTGCCGGTATTCTGGCAATAATATCGTTTTTATTTGTGTCTGCGAGTTTTGATGCTTCGTCTATGGTCATAGAACCGTCTGTTCCATCTCCATAGATTATGGCCTCTGAGCCTTCTTTTGCATCAGGAATATCAGTCACATCTGCTATGCATTGATCCATGCAGATAACACCGACGATGGGAGCTTTGTGGCCGTTAATCACAACATAACCTTTGTCTCTTAAGTTTCTAGGATATCCGTCGGCATAACCGAAGGGCAGAGTTGCAACGATGCTGTCTTTTTCCGCTTTCCAAAGATAGTCATAGCTGACGCCCTCGCCTTTTTTTATAGAGTGGAGTTGAGAAATACGCGTTTTAAATGTCATGGCTTGCTCAACAGGGAGAGAACCTTTGTGGAATCCTTTCATTCCGTAGATAAGGGCACCTGCTCTAACCATGTTCATGCGATATTCAGGATAATCAACGGTAGCTATGCTGTCTGCAATGTGTTTATACTTGAATTTGAAGCCACGAGCTTCAACAGCATCGATAAAATCACATAGCAGCTTATACTGCTTTTCATTTTCTTCGTCATTAACCAGAGCAAGATGGCTGAAAATTCCTTCAACGCAGATATTGTCTTCTTCAAACATCTGACAAACTTCTTCTACATATTCATCTGAAGGTATGCATCCCAGTCTATGAAAGCCTGTATCCAGCTTCACATGTACAGTTGCTGTTTTTCCGGCTTCTTTTGCAAGCTGGCTTAAGAGTTGTACCTGTTTAATACTGAAAACGGTCTGAGCGATATCCTTTTCTACAATGTGGTGGAGCAGTCTGTCAGGCGTGTGACCCATAATGAATACAGGGTAGTCGAGGTTAGCTTCCTTCAGTTCAAGTGCTTCAGAAAGGGTAGCAACTGCAAGGTATTTTGCTCCCGCTTCAAGTAGAGGCTTTGCAATACCAACTGCCCCATGTCCGTATCCATTGGCTTTAACTACTGCCATGACTTCAGTGCCTTCGCCTACCATTTCTTTAATCATTGCCATATTGTCATGGATTTTTTTAGTGTCAACTATTATGTTTGTGTCTCTAAGATCTTTAGTTACTTCCATTCCTTTGATTCCTCTTCTAAAATTTTTAATACTCCAGCAACTTGTGTAAGGATACCTACCTTGATGCATTCTTCATCAGGATTGAATTTGTCACTGTGAATAGGGTATCCTTCCGGGTCGATTTGCGGGTTATATGTTCCAATGTTGTAATAGAACCCTCTTGTTCCATGGCAGAAATATGCGAAATCATCGGCCCCCATGCTAGGTTTGTTTTTTATAATAATATTTCCCGGACCCAATATTTCGTTTGTTGCTTCTGTCATCAAATCACACAGGTGGTAGTCGTTTTCCAGCGACGGGTAGCTGTCGTGAAATTCAACCTGGCATGAGGCACCATATGATGCAGAAATTCCTTCGCAAATCTGCTTGATTTGAGTCTTAATCAGTTCTCTGTTTTCCAGATTTAATGTACGTATGATTCCGGAAAATTTTGCTTCTCCTGCAACGATATTGTTTTTAGTGCCGCTACTGAATCTACCTACGGTTACAAGGGCAGGGTCTGCAGGGTCAACTCTTCTTGTGATTATTGTCTGAATTGTTCCTACCATATCGCATGCTGCAACGAGAGCATCAACTCCATCATTTGGATGGGCACCGTGACATGATTTGCCGCTTACTGTTACATAAAATTCGCAGGAGGCAGCATTCATGGGACCGGGAATAAATTCCACCTTTCCAACAGGCACTGTAGTTTCCACGTGAAGTCCTAAGATGCTTTTGAGTTCAGGATTATGAAGACAACCGGCATCTATCATCTGTTTTGCTCCTCCGATTGTTTCTTCGGATGGCTGAAACAGTAGTCTTACGCTTCCGGGTAATTCGTCTTGAATTTCAGACAGTATTTCTGCAGTTCCAAGAAGGATTGAAGTATGAATATCGTGTCCGCACGCATGCATGACTCCGGGATTTTTTGATGAATACGCAAGACCATTGTTCTCGAAGATAGGAAGAGCATCCATATCAGCGCGTATTCCTATGCCGTGTTCTTTGTTTTTTCCTTCGATAAGGGCTGAAATGCCATAACCTGCAATATTTGATTCGTATTTAATGCCTAAAGAAGTAAGCTTTTCTGCAATTTTGGCGGAAGTTCTGACTTCTTCTTCGCTTAATTCGGGATTTTCGTGAATATCGCGTCTGAATGCCACAACTGATTCGTATATCCCATCAACTCTCTTTTTAATATCCTCTATTGAATATTTCATATTGCTCCTCCAAAAGATTTGATACCTTAATATTATAATGCAAAAGTTATGCCGAATAAACACCTGATTTGTCTAAAACAGCTGGCATGAAAATTGCTTTAATTATTTATAGAAATAATCGATGATGAATCATGAGTTGTTATTAGGAGGAAAAAATGAAAATTGTAGATATGCATTGCGATACTTTAATAGAAGGCTGGAGACATCCTGAGAGGAGCTTTTATGATGGAGATTTTTCAATTAATCTAAAGCTTTTAAAGGAAAATCACAGTTTATTGCAGTTTTTTGCTATGTACCTATCAAGAAATGAAATGAAGACTATGGATCCATATGACATATTAAAGGGTATACATGGATATTATACAAAGCAGATGGATATTCACAAGGATATTATCAGACCTGTTTACAGCGTTGAAGAGGTTATGAAAAATAAGGAAGAGGGTATTTTGTCTTCCTTGTTAACTGTCGAAGACGGAGTTTTCATAGATGGAAAAATTGAAAGAATCCAGGAAGTATATGATATGGGTGTGAGACTGATTACACTTATGTGGGGATTTGAAAACACAGTTGGATTCCCTTGCATGGATGATCCTGAAATTCACATGAAGGGATTAAAGCCTTTTGGCATAGAAGTTGTAGAAAAGATGAACGATCTTGGAATGATTATTGACGTTTCCCATATGTCAGAAGGTGGATTCTATGATGTTGCAAAATACAGCAAGCAGCCATTCGTAGCCTCCCATTCATGTGCAAGAGCTCTTTGCAATCACAGAAGAAACTTAACTGATGACCAGCTTAAAGTATTAGGCGAAAAAGGCGGTTTTGTTGGTGTTAACTTTGAATGCTCATTCTTAAAGGAAGGCTCTAACAGAGCTACAGTAGAGCAGGTAGTTGAGCATCTGACATATATGAAAGATAAGGCCGGCATTGATGCAATCGGCTTCGGTTCAGACTTTGACGGAATAGATGACAATGGAGAAATGGAAAACTACAGCGGTTTCAACAAGATTTTAACTGCTATGGAAAGCAAGTTTACATATGACGAAATCGATAAGATTACACATCTCAATGCACTTAGAGTGATGAAGGATGTTTTGGGAAAATAAGACAGTAGGTAGATAAATAAACATAGTTTAATGATATGACGTAAAAAACTCACAAGCATTGGATTGATGATGCTTGTGAGTTTTTTTACAGTTTGTTTATGTTGCTTGATTTAACAGCTTTCTTTTCTTTTTCTTTTTGCATTTTAGCAGCCATCTTATCTGCCTTTGTAAGAGGTTTTTTGGAAGAAGTTTTCGCCTCCTTGGCCATTTGCAGCAAGCCACTTTTTATGTTCAGGAATTGTTTATTGGTAAGCTGAACAGGATAATATGTTCTTGTTTCGCCATTTTTGAGGATAAATATTATTCTGGCTCCAACCATGCTTGAGGTTTCCGGATCTAGAATTTTTCCGCTATTGTCGTGAAGCTCTACATCTTTCAAATCTTTAAGCATGAACTGAGGTTTCTTTCCTCCTTGTCCTGTAGCGTCAGCGAAGATAACTTGATTCTGCCTTATATCTATACCGGCAGTGATAACAGAAACAAGAATGAGAAGTGAAAGAATAAAAATAATCAGTGCGCCTACAAGGGGGATGGTCCAAAGTATAGAAGCACTTGACACTCGCTGTGCAACAGACACTGAAAATAGTAAAATTGATATAGCCATTATCGAACATGCCACAATGGCACCTCTTTTATTAATAACTGAAAAATGTCCTTTCAAATTAAAACCCTCCTTGATTTTTGCTTAATATTATGTAAAATAGAAATATCTTATTTACAGAAAGGAAATAGTATATATGGATATGGGAACAGTAAAAGTGGTAATTGGTGTAATTTTAATTATAATTTCATTTGCATATATCATTAAAAATCCAAGCCAAAGCATGATGGAAGGATTAATGAAGAAAAACAGAGTAAAACAGCAAAATTTCGAAGAAGAGGAAACTGCTGCTGAAGAGGCTGTTTCCCAAAATACTGATTCTAGTCAAGAATAGCTTCAGTATATCTCGCCGGTGTAACGTTTTTATCATAGAAGTGCCACCATTCATTTTCGTATGGGGTGAAGCCGGCTTTAACCATTATATCTCTTAAAAACTCACCATTTTTTCTTGCCTCGCCTGTTGTTTCGATACAATCCAGGCGGGCTTTTTTTGTGAAATCATCAAAGTCACTTGGCATTGGGACATAGTTGCCGTTGAGGTCAACAAGAGTCACATCAACGCATTGACCATTCATGTGAGAATTCTTAAATTCCTTTATTGTATCCATATCTGGTGGATAAGCTACAAAGTTATTATCAGGCAGTAAATCCCAGAATTTCTGTTGCGCAGAGGTTGGGCGAAAAGCATCCCATACCTTCATTCTGAATCCGGCTTCTCTAGCCATATCTTTTGCCTTTACCAATCTTTTGCCTGTTTCTATATCAATGTAACAGTCAGTAAAGTTATATACTACACTTCCTGTAAAGTTGTTTGGGGTTGCATATATTAATTCGATTATGAAATCCTGATCAAGATCTAATAATCTTACCAGATTGCCTTGTTTTTTCATCGTTTTATCCTTTCCTTGTTACATAAAATTCTGCCATAAGATAATTACCACAGCAAGTGGAGTGGCGCAACTTAACAGGGTAAGCGCAGTCAGGAAAACATACAGGATTTTTAATATAATCCATGGCTTACCGTATCCGGGAAGTACTGTAAATTCCTTATACACAGAAACATCTTCCTTTTCCTTCAGCATCTTGTAGAACTTATCTATTTCGAGAGCATCTACTCTGCCACCTCTGAAGAAAGGAATGAAAAAGATAGGATTCGATGGATCTTCTCCGTATAGGTTTACACCTTTCTTTCCTAAAACAGCCTTTTTGATTTCTGAAATTTCAATGCTGCGATCCTTTCTTGTTAACCTATTATAATATGTAATGGTCTCTTCATCATAAAGGGTATAGCAGAATTTATGGCTTCTAAATATAAATATCAGTATTGCTATTGCAAAAATATAATAGATACATAATGCTATAATTGCTTTTGTCTCATATCCTTCGATGTTAAAGATAGGCACCATCAGCGTTCCTGCAAGGCTCAAAAGGAAGTAAAGCATGCCTGTTAGCAGAAGAAACTGTCTGAAACTGTTTGTGTAACGATATGAAATAATATTCACTTTGTAAATCTCCTTATTATTTTTATTAATACTATACTTACCTATTCTAACATATAATTAAGCAAAAAACATGCCGCAATTGCGAATAGTTTAGGAGAGATAATTGTCAAAATATGATAGTAAAAGATGAAAAAAAGAGAAGTGTGTCTTATTATTAAGAAATAGAGTCCTAAAAATAAGACTAAAGTTGACAAAAAGTTGTCAGAGTTGATAAGAAGAGATATCGTATTGCACAAAACAAAACGAGTATTTCACTTAAATATCACAAATTCACCACATTGCTATATTGGTTGGCACGCTTGTTGCTTAGTAATATGGTGTTCGTAGGATTTAAGATTTTAAGACGACTTTTTAGGAATAGGGTTACTTGAAAAGTAACTTGAAATTTTAGATTATAGGAATTATCAAAATCATTATTAATGTAATCGAGAATAAGGAGGACACACATTATGATGAATTATATCTGGGTAGGTCTAGTTGTAATTGCAGTAGTAGTTGGTGGTTTTACCGGAAATATCAATGCAGTACTAGATAATATCTTTTCATTTGCTGATGTAGCAGTAGAAATCGCTCTTGGACTAATCGGTATCATGGCTTTCTTCTGCGGACTTATGAACGTTATGGACAAAGCTGGTCTTTGCGAAAAGTTAGGTAAGGCGATTTCTCCAGTAATGAGAAAATTATTCCCTGAAGTACCTGCTGATCACCCTGCAAACTCAGCTATGGCTCTTTACTTTGCAGCTAACATCTTAGGTATCGGTAATGCTGCTACACCTTTCGGTTTAAAAGCTATGCAGGAATTACAGACTCTTAACCCTACAAAAGATATCGCTACAAATGCACAGTGCATGTTAATGGCTATTTCAACTACATCCATTACTTTAATCCCAGTAACAGCTATTGGTTTAAGATCTGCTGTTCAGGTTGAAGGTGCAGCTGAAATTATCGCTCCAGTAATCATTGCAACAACAATTTCAACAATCGTTGGTATTGTGTGCACATTAATCTTCCAGAACTTCAAGGGATGGAAATGGGAAAACGTTATCGCAGCTGAAATCGCAGCAGGAACTCTTGAAATAAATGAACACTATGTTGGCGACAATCCAATCGTTCTTCCTGAAGGATACAAGAGCAAGAATGCTGATGACAAAGTATACTTATAATTAAGAAGGAGGTAATTGAATTATGACAGCTATTTTAGAAGCAATCTCCATATGGTCAATTCCAGTATTAGTTGCATGCGTATCATTATATGCTATTATTAAAAAAGTACCTGTATACTCAGTATTCACAGAAGGTGCTAAAGATGGTTTCTCAACTGCAGTAATGATTATCCCTTACTTAACAGCAATGCTTTGTGGTATCGGTATGTTCAGAGCTTCCGGTTGTATGGACTTCGTAACAGATTTATTAAGCCCTATTACAGGCTTAATTGGATGCCCAGGTGAAGTAATCCCTATGATGATCATGAGATCATTCTCCGGTGGTGCAGCTGAAGGTTTAATGGTTGACTTACTAGACCAGTTCGGTACTCAGTCTCAGATTGGTAGAATCGTATCTGTAGGTTTAGGTTCAACTGAAACTACATTCTATATCGTTGCAGTTTACTTTGGTTCCGTTGGCGTATCTAAGACTAGACATTCCATCGCTGCTGGCTTATTAGGTGACTTAGCATCCTTCTTAGCTGCAGTAATCATTGTTAACTTAATGTGGTTCTAATCCATTAGGAGTTAAAAATGAGATTTCCAAGTAAATTAGAAAAAGGTGCTACAATAGGACTTGTTTGTACCAGCTCTTTTGTAAAGACTGAGAGAATAGGTGAATGTGTAAAAGCCCTTGAAAACCTCGGCTATAAAGCCAAGGTAGCTGGAAATGTAGATAAATCTTTCGCCGGTTATATGGCTGGTACAGCTATTGAGCGTGCTGAGTGGCTGAATATGATGTTTTGCGATCCTGAAGTAGATGCAATCTTTTGCATGAGAGGCGGAGATGGATCGAGCAGAATCATGGAACATCTTGACTATGAATTAATAAAAAATAACCCTAAAATATTTGTTGGATACAGTGATGTGACAAATCTGCATACTGCAATAACCAAGAAATGCGATTTAGTTACTTTCCATGGTCCAATGGTTTCTTCAAACATCGTAGATGATTTTGACGAAGAAACTGCAGAGTCATTATTCACAGCTTTGAATTCTGACAAATTAATCGAATTTAAAAATCCTAAAGGATTTGATTTTGAAGTTTTGAAAGAAGGAAAGGCAACCGGAAGAATAATCGGTGGCAATCTATCACTTCTTTCTGCAGGCATTGGCACACCATATGAAGTTGATGCTCAAGACAACATACTGTTCATTGAAGAAGTATGTGAACCTATGTCAAAGATTGAAAAGTGGGGTTACCACTTAAGAAATGCTGGTATTCTAAAAAAGTGCAGTGGAATCATTTTAGGTCAGTTTACTAAAGTAGTGAACGAAGATATGCCTGAATATGATGAAATAAAGACTTTTGAGGATATATTGGATGGACTTGATATTCCAGTAATGTATAATATTCAGTCTGGACATGGCAAACCGATGATGACTATTCCAATGGGAGCAGTATGTAATATGGATACGGCTACAAAAACGATCACTTTTGAAGTCGAAAGGTAATTCCAGGGGCAGCAGCTATGCTGCTGCTCCTTTATGTTTTTAAAAAATTGGATTTGAAAACACTCAGTAATATGACTGTTAATATAAAATTATTTAGGAGATAAAATGTATAGAGAAGTAAAAGATGGTAAGTTGTTTTTTGATGGCGTTGATATGACAGAGTTAAGCAAGAAGTATGGTACACCACTTTATGTTTATTCTGAAAACGACATCATCAGCAGATTTGAAGATTTAAAGAAAAATTTTGTTGAAAAATACGAAAGAGTTAGAGTTGCTTATGCGGCAAAAGCTTTCTTCCCACTTGCAATGGCTAAGCTGGTTGACGAATGTGGAATGTGCGTTGACGTAGTTTCCGGCGGTGAGCTGTATACAGCCATTAAGGCGGGTTTCCCTGCAGAAAAGATTGAATTCAACGGTAATAATAAAAGTATCAAAGAACTGGAAATGGCAGTTGACTATGAAATCGGCAGAATTATTGTGGACAGCCTTCAGGAACTTGCTTCAATTGAAAAAATCTGCAAGGAGAAAGGAAAAGTTGCTAAAATTTTATTCCGTGTAACTCCAGGCGTAAAGAGTGATTCACATGATTATATCGTAACAGGTAAAAAGGATTCCAAGTTCGGTATTCCTTTAGATGATGAAGTGATAATGCCTCAGATTAAGGCTGCTATTGACTCAGAATACATCGACTTCTATGGAATTCACTTCCATGTTGGTTCCCAGTTATTTGATAATGGTTCCCACCTTCAGGCAACTGATATTATTCTTGCATTAGTTGAAAAGATAAAAAATAACTTTGGCTATGATGTGAAGGAACTTAATGTTGGTGGTGGTTTTGGTGTAACATATGTTGACGAACATAGACAACCTTACACATATTTCTTAGATCCTATTATGGAAAAGATTGAAAATTACTATACTGAAAAGGGTGTTAAGAGACCTAATGTAGTAATCGAACCAGGCAGAAGTATTATTGCTGAAGCGGGTTTAACTTTATACACAATCGGAAGCATTAAGCAGATTCCTGGAATTAGAAAATATGTTTCAGTTGACGGTGGTATGACTGATAACATCAGACCTGCTCTTTACGAAGCTGTTTATACCGGTGTAATCACAAACAAAGCAGATCAGCCTAAGACTGAAACGGTAAGAATTTGTGGTAAGTGCTGTGAATCAGGTGATATCCTAATTAGGGATATTGACATTGCTGAACCAGAAGCAGGAGATACATTTGCTATCTTCTCAACAGGTGCATATGGGTACACAATGGCAAGCAACTACAATAAGAACACAATTCCTGGCGTTGTCTTTGTAAAAGATGGTCAGGACAGAGTAGTCGTAAAAGCTCAGACTTACGACGATATGATTGCAAACGAGATCCTGTAATACAATAACTAACTAACCCTTCAGAAGCACAGTTGGACATGTTCCTGCTGTGCTTTTGAATATATAGAGGAGTATTATAATGAGTGTAAATATTTCAAAAAGAATAAATGAAACAGAAGGATTGTCTGGGATTTATTTTAAGGATTTGAAATCAGGTTATGAGATAAACGTAGGTGGAGATAATGAATTTCATCCTGCAAGTGTAATAAAACTTCCATTGGTGATGGCAATTTATAAAATGGCATCAGAGGGAAGGGCTGATTTAAGTGAAAAAATAAAGATTACATATGATGTTAGAGTTCCTAGCTGTGGTTGTTTTAAAGCGTTTACTGATGAACCTTTTGTTTCAATAAAGACATTATGCAATCTGGCTATTGTAAT
>JAQXRN010000112.1 GCA_029218545.1 Bacillota bacterium
GGTCCGAATCCGGGTATCAGCTCCATAAAGTCACCTTCCGATATAGACGCGGAGGGTGATTTTTTTGTGATATTGCTGGGTTTTACGTGATGCTGCTTTGATTTTCCAGCGGGTTATCCTGTCGCTGCTTCAAGGTCTCATGCAGCTCAAATGTCAGCTCACGCCGATTCTTACATATGCCTTTTTCTGTCTTCATATAGCTTTTTCGGTTATCTTCCGTGTCAGCTCCCCTGTCAGTTTCAAAGTCCATATGCCCTCTGCCGTCATGCTGCTATCACCCGGTCACCGAAGCACGACAGAATATGCCGGTCCAGATTGTTGCGATAGCTGTCATAGGAGTTGGGCGAAAAGCGCTCCTTTCTCGCGTGGATGGGCAGCCACTTCTCTGCAAATTCCCGATAGGTTCTCGTAGTATTGTCCTCCGCAGCGTGCGATGGCGCTTCGTCTGGCGCTTTGGTGCGGAACCGTTCGGCTACCTCTCTCTCCACAGAGCGCTTACACTGGTATTCGGCAGCTGCCTTTTGAATCTCGTGGCGAAGCCGGTTTTTTTGCAGATAATCGATATAAGTCTTCCTCTGCATTGCTTCCAGCTCGGTGGAATAGGTTTCCCATTGTTGTTTGACCTTGCCGTCTTCTGTACGATAGGGATAAATGACGTTGTGGGCAATGCCCCTCACTTTGTAGGTTGCCATGATTGCTTTCCTTTCCCGATTCAGGTCAGGTAAGTATAGATTGCAATGTCAAAACCGTAAACATAGACTTCTTTTGAGGAATGCTTCAATGCCCCACGGCGATCTAAGAATGCAACAATACTCTCAGAAAATCGACGAATCATGAATACAACCTCCCTTGATTAAGGTAAGGAAGAACAACTTTGGCATAGAACACCTTGTTCTGAACAGAATATTCCGTTCGACCCTGCGCTTTTGACGCGATTGCATCAATGCTATGTAAACCGAGGCCGTGGAGACCGGGCTCGGTTTTGGATTTTGAGGAAACAAAAAGGTCTTTGTGTTTGACAACCGTTTCAGGATCGCAAGGGTTTTCGCAGTAGATATAAAACATATCCCAAGAACGAGAAAACGAAAGATGGATAGTTGGTGGTTCCATATCGTTGCCTTTTAAAGAAATGCGCCGTATTCCTTCAATGGCATTATCCAAAAGATTGCCAATGATAGAGCAAAAGTCAAGCGTTGAGATTGGTAGACTAGCTAGCGGATAGGGAGTATACTCGAATTGGATGCCTGCATCCATCATGATTTTTTGTTTGGCAGTTAGTAGAGCATCAACACTTGGAGACCCAGTAACAATAATTTTTTCATGCTCATTTTCGGATATGAGACATTGAAGATAATCTTGTGCGGTTGAATGCCCTTTTCCGTCTACGAGCTCTTGAAGTACTTGAAGGTGATGTTTGTAGTCGTGTTGACGTTCTGTTAATTCTTCGTACATCTGAGCAAGTTCTTGTTGATGCTGCTTGGAGTGATTTAGTAAAGAAATCTCAGCTTGGTAACGACTTTCTTTTTCGGAATCACTTGAAACGGTATGAAACAAAAAGACAGAAAGAGTAATACAACCTAGAAGTCCGACATAAATCGTGAAGAAAGAAAGCACGGCTTCGTTACTGAAAGCTAAGTACAAATCATAAATAGACTCTTCAATAATGTAGATGATGGATAAAGTGAGAATGAATACAACATAAGAGGAAGATTTGGGGAAAGTACAATTTTTCTTGAGTCGAACAATTAACTCGAGGATTAGGAAGAGAGTGAGATTGGTTACAATAATGCACAAAAATCTTTCAAAATGGAAAGAGGAAAATATAAAATCAAAAATGATGGGGAGAAGATCGAAAATGGGGTATGTTAATACAGAAACCAGATTCATGGTAAGTACAAGCACTAGAATCCAGAATAATATTGAGATTTTAGGCTCGGATGAAAGAAGAAGGGCATGTAGAAGAGGAAGCAAGAAAACCAATTGCTGAGATAAAGGAAATGTGGGGAAAAATAAATAGATAGAAAAGTAAAGCGTGAAAGATGTCAATAAAGTTATGTCTGCAAGCGTGGTTTCCCTTGAATAGATGAAACTGTTTTTTATGTAATGGAGAACAATGTACGCTTGAAAGAAATTAATAAGGATTTCAAATGTCATCCAGATCATCGCGTGAGATACCTCCTTGGTGATAACGATCAAATGCCCGATTAACTTCGGCAATGTAGGTTCTGGAGATAGGAATAGATTCATTATTTAAAAGCAGGCATTCGGTCCGGGTTATCATTCGAATGTGTGCAATATTTATGGCAAAGCTACGATGACAGAGCACAAAAAGAGCTTTAGGTAACTCTGTCATAATATCGGATAGCTGCGCATTAATTTTAAAGGGCGATGGTCTGAGTGTGGTGGAGATATAGAGATTATGTGCTTTGACTTCAAGATAGCGTATTTCTGTATATCGTAAAGCATATCGCTTACCTGAAGAGAAAATGGTAAGAGAGTTGGAACTCCTGATGACTAAACGATTGTAGACATAGTTGCAACAGAAGTAAATATCATTTTCAACAATTGGTTTTTTCAGAAAGCGAAGAGCGTTGACTGTATATCCATCATAGACATATTCACTGTAATTGGTACAGAAAACAATGGTAACATCATGATGTGTTTCGCGGATTTTTCGGGCAAGATCAATACCGTTGAGTTCTCCTGGAAACTGAATATCAATAAATAGTAAATCCACTTCCATTTTTTGCTCGAATTGATCCAGTAACTCCTCGGAAGAGTGATAAAGAAAAATCTCAATGTCATTGTGACCGCTGGCATCTTGCCAATGCTTAATTGCTTGGCGAATAGCAACTTGATATACAAGTTCATCTTCGCAGATGACGATCTTCATGCTTAATCCTCCATCACATCTGGACAACTTTATAACATGTTATCAGTAATGACTATTTTTGTCAATCAAAAAAGCTGCATGTTATTCTAACGGCAGCTTTATCAAGAGGGAATATGAAGATTTTTCAGAGCTTGAAGTATGGCTTTAATTCTGATTTTGTCACCTGTAGAAAGATCGTCCAGAAAGAGTGTTTCTCGGCTGTCCAGGCACAACAAATAGTCTGCAGATACGTTGAGTAATGAACAGAGTTTGATAATGTTTTTTGTAGAAGGTAGTGAGACACCACTTTCCCAGTCTTTTATAGATTTACTGTTTAACCCCATGCGCTTTGCCAGTTCGTGTTGCGTCCAGCCTTTTTCGTGACGCTTTTTAGCGATACGTTCACCTGTTGTCATTGAATCCCTCCATACATATATCATACATCACTAGAACGTAAATAAACTTGCTCTTAAAGGGATGAATGCACCCCTAAAAAGCTCCGCGTTTGCGTCTTGTGCATATTATTCTGCATTTCAGGGTATGGACATTCCGGATGGCAATTTATCTGTTATAATGCAAAAAAAGAAAGGAGGGAGAAATGTGTTTGAGTTGTTGGAGATGCTTGCAACATTTGCATACAACTATGGTGTTGCTGGCGCAAACATGGCGAGTCTGAGGGGCAACCATGAAGTTCCGGTGCCGGACGAACTGATTGGTGACGAAGAGGAGTAAGCAATAAAGGTGGTCCAATGGATTGGGTTGTGCAGTAAATACTGTGCAGCCCTTTTCAGATTTTCAGAAAGGGTATATGTAATGAAGAATATCCTTTTCATGAGGAGGTAGAAATTTGCATTTCGTGCAGAAAAAATGACGTTCTGTGCACTGGGGGAAATAGAATGGAATTTTATGCTATGATGTATGTGGAAATTCTAATGTAGAGTGTAAAGCAAGGGCTGTGAGAAAATAAGGCATCAAATCTGTTGCGCTCCGTGATTGGAATTAAGTTTATATTGTTGCGGTGCGAGGAAATGCCTAATTAAGCCAATGCAAAACCATCGACAAATAAGCCGGGATACTATTGTGTAGCCGCCATGAAGTTTTCTTTCAAAAGTATGATAAAGGGGATGGTTCCTTTGGCGTAATTCTTTTATACAAAAGTGCTTCATTTTATTTTCTGTAAGGAACTTTCTATTATCGAACGTGCACTTTGTAAGAAAAGGAGAAATGATTTATGAGTCGAAGCAAGCGAGTGACTATCTTTGTTCTGACGTTCATTCTGATTTTGCTTGCTAGTACAGCATTGGCTGCTTATGGAAACGGTTCAAAATATACAATGTATTGTGATCGTTGCAATGCAAGAAAAGTTGGAACACTCTCTTACGTGGGACAGAAAGAGCGCACCTATGGTACATGCCAGAAAACGGCTAATTGTACGATCAAATCAGTATATAAAATGTTCGACTGGCATTGTGATACTTGCGGTTATGGGGGAGGTGCACACGGTATCGAGCAAGAAGTGAAACGCTACCACACCAATTCGTCCTGCCCCATCGGATCGATTACAATCAATTCCATTCCCGTTGTTGTTTACTGAAAAAGATAACAGTTTTTGAAAAGAGGACGATTATGAAAAGGCATTTGATTTCAATTCTTTTCTTTTGCGTCCTTCTGCTCCTCCCAATAATTGCATGGGCAGAAGGAGGCGTCCGTCCGCCTGCGGACGCTGCAGTTACAAGCAATGGCGAACTGCTGTCTAGGGCAAAAACATGTGACGTTCTGCCTTTGCAGCTGGATGGTCCTCTGGCAGTCTCCGATGAAAATGGCACGGTATACGGATGCATTTCCATGCTGTATCAGACGTGGTTTGAGGTTACTGACGAAGCACTCTGGCAGCAGGTTGGGCTTGAACGCGTGCAGGGCGTTGTCAGTTTTTCCGAACTGACTGCGATGGGCAAGCAGCTGGAAATCTATAATCAGTCTGCTAAAGAGCCTGTCATGCTTTTTTCGCTGCTGCCACAACGTTTTCCCAACGCATTTGCTCCGTTGCCCTCTGTTCAGGAGGATTGGGATGCAATGGCTGCGGTGACGGGGACAGAATGTGAAAATGCCCTACTCACCGAACGTGTTCTGACCATTGATGCGCTCGACGATGGCTGTTATATCGGCGGTATTGAGATCGATGGCGAGATCTATCCGCTCTCTGAACCGGAAGCGCGTTGCCTGAGTGTGGATGCTGGAAACGAAGGCGCCGGAGATCTGCAAAGACGCATTGTTCAGTTCGCGCAGCAAGTCAGTCCTGTTCAAACGGGCGTGTTGCCGACAGATATGACCTATGATGCGCTCCGAGCTGATTGGGTCTATGACTCTGCCGTGCCAAGCGAAGAAAATTTCGAGCTTTGGAAGCGGATGCTGTAACAGGCAATTCTGCCGTATTGACATGGTTCTGTACAAAAACATAGCGAGAGAATAGGGAAACTTTCCCCCGCACATCAGACTATTCAATACAAAAGGCGCTGTCTCAAAATGGCTAAAGCAAGCCATGAGAGGCAGCGTCTTTTTCCGCAACATTTTTGGGCAAACGAAAACAGAGTGCAGAACGAACGGCACTCAAGGAATTATTTTCATAAGGAATTTCCAAGTGGAATGAGTTATAAACCGGCAGGAAAAGATGATGGAATCTTCAGACCGCTTCCCAAGCGTCTGTTTTGGATTTTATGGTGCAGATGGAGGATGTTGAGAGTGAGGCTGAACAGCAGCCATTCAGCGGCGACCTTCGTACTGCCGCGAAGCAGAAAACGCCGGAAATCAAGATCCTACTTCACATATGCAAAGTTGCCTTCGGCCTGAATAGAACGGTTCACCCGAAGCAGGCAGCCCTTTGGGGAGGAAATCTTTGCTTCCATAGCTTGTCGTTGTTCAGCAAAGCGTTTTGACACATAGATGACTTTGTGTCGTTCTTCCAGAGGCTTCTTACTGCCGCGTGCACGGATGCACTTTTCTTTAAGTGGGTATCCGTCGCATTCGCTGCATTCATAGACCGATGTGGCGATTTCAAGCCCCGAAGCTGCATGCGTTTTCTTTTCCTGCGTTTTCTGCAGTAGCTTTCCATTGGCACAGGTATAGGTGTCAGTTTGAGCATTGTAGGCCATATTCTCGCGGCGGCTGATATCGGTTCTGTATTTTCTGTGCTTGGCTGCCTCGTGGTTGCTTGGTTTTACATACAGCTCCGTTTCGGGATGTGCTTCAAACCAGCAGTAGTTCTCTTCGCTTTCGTAACCGGAATCCACCACAACGCTGCCGATATTCCTTCCTGCGTAGTTTTTCCTGAGCTGCTCCATAAACGGAATCAGCGTATGCAACATTTCTGTCAGAAGAAATGTAGCTCCCGATGATAAACTCGCTGCATGTTGCCACATTGACATTGTATCCGGGCTTGAGCTGCCCGTTTCTCATGTAGTCTTCCTTCATGTGCATAAAGGTTGCGTCATGATCTGTTTTACTGTAGCTGTTCCGGTTTCCGCAGATATGAATATGGCCGTTGCTTTCTTCCAAACAAAACTGTACTTATTCGCATTCGCTTCGATCTTTGTTCCATCTATGAAGGCATCTTCAAGACTAAGCAGCCCTTTTTCGTGCAGCAGAACAACAAGCTGACGCAGAATATCCTGCC
>JAQXRN010000113.1 GCA_029218545.1 Bacillota bacterium
CAGTAGAAACTTATAAAGCCAATTATGCTACACCTATTGTTTGTAAAGATTTGAATGAAGTTGACTTAGATGATATTCCAAATTTTGATGTACTAATTGGAGGATTTCCTTGTCAACCATTTAGTATGATGGGATCACAAAAAGGCTTTGATGATGCGAGAGGAACTTGCTTTTTTAGAATAGCAGAGTTGATAGATAATAAAATAAAAAAAGGACATGCTCCTAAGGCTATTGTGTTAGAAAATGTGAGAGCTATTAAAAAGCATGATAATGGAAAAACATTTGCTACTATTCAAAGAATTTTAGAAGAAATGGGGTATTCAGTTTTTTCGAATATATTAAATTCTGCAGATTATGGAGTGCCTCAGACTAGAAATAGAACTTTTATTGTATGTTTCAAAAATAAAAATATAAAATATGAATTTCCTAAAGTTATTAAGTTAGAAAAGTATTTACAGGATGTTTTGGAAACAGATGTACAAGAAAAGTATTTTTTATCAGATAAGATTTTAAAAACAATAATGTCTTCTGGTACAGGCGGATATTATGGAAAATCTGAAATTGATTTAAAGATTGCTAGACCGCTTTGTGCAACAATGGCGAAGATGCACAGAGCCTGCCAAGATAATTACGTAACACAAAAAGGTAAGGTAAGACGTTTGACGCCAAGAGAATGTGCTAGACTTCAAGGGTTTGATGATGAGTTTATTATTCCTGTTTCGGATTGCCAAGCATATAAACAATTTGGTAATGCAGTTACAGTAAATGTTTCTAGTGCTGTTGCGAAAAGTGTATTGTTAGCTCTTAATACAGATGAAGGTAGGTGCATGTTTGAGACATCAGGGATATCCAGATGATTATCTTTATAAATGCATGGAAAACAATATGGGACTGGCTATACAGTATACAAGAACACTGGCAGTACTTAGGACAGCATATCCTAAGAGAGAATTTACATTTGAGGAAGTGCAGAAGTACACACATTTATATAGTGCAATTTCAGCTCTAATAGATGTCAGCGAGAATTTCGACAGTGTGAACAGAGAGTTCCTTGGATTGGAACCGGATTATGATGACTGGGATGAAGAGACGCTTTTTCATCCGGAGAATATAGTAGTTTCCAATGCACCTAAGGCAAAGGAAGAAAAGAAGGTTCTTACAAATGTTGCTCCTGTAGAAAAGGATAATACCAGTTCAGATGATTATCTTGCTGAGATAGCCGAACTGAGAAAGAAACTGAATCAGAAGGAAATGGAGTGCAAGCAGCTTAAGAGCCAGTTTGCAGCTGCTAATTTTGCAAAGAAGGAAACAGAACAGCTCCTTAATAAATATGAAAATGACAGAAATGAGCTTATTGCCCTCAGGGAATTTGCTTACCGATTGGAGCAGGAAGTACCGGAAATCCAGCAGACTTCTGTTGATGAAATGAAGGCAGCTATTGCTGAGAAGTCTTATGTAATTATAGGTGGACATGTGAACTGGGTGAATAAGCTTAAGAGTGAGTTCCCTAACTGGACATTTATTCTTCCAAGTGCATACAAGACAGTAGATGTAGGTGGACTTGATAATAAGGATATGATTTTCTTTTTCACGGATCATATCAGCCATGTTGCATATGGTAAGTTTGTAGCCATTGCAAGAGAGCGAAAGATTCCATTTTCATATCTGCATGGTGTGAATATGGAACAAATTATCAGACAGATTTATGAGAGTGGGAAGTAGATATGGGTTTATTTGGTAATCCAAGGAAAAACAAAGATAAATGGGCTGAGCTTGTAGTTGCCAATACACAGCCTGGAATGGATCTGGATGAAAAGTTTGGTGCTTATATTGTTGATGCCGGTAAAAAGATGGATGATCCGAATGCCGGGAAGATAAGTATGAATTGTTCATAGTAGGTGCAGTGATGAAAAAAAGAATAGCATATACAATTACTACTTTTTTACTCCTGATAGTAGAGG
The DNA here is from genome assembly GCA_029218545.1 of Bacillota bacterium. Classification (GTDB taxonomy): domain Bacteria; phylum Bacillota; class Clostridia; order Peptostreptococcales; family Anaerovoracaceae; genus Fimisoma. Next base: position 1,962 of record JAQXRN010000113.1, read on the forward strand.
TGTTGATTGCGTTATATGTACATGATTCATTTATCCGCCCATATGTAGGAGATGTTCTGGTAGTAATTGTAATTTATACATTTATCAGAATTTTTATACCAGAAGGTTATAGATTTATCCCGTTATATGTGTTTATATTTGCTGCAAGTGTAGAAATACTGCAGTTATTTCATATCGTTGATATCCTGGGACTTGGAGACAACCGGTTTTTCAGAGTATTAATTGGTTCAGTATTTGATATTAAGGATGTGTTATGTTATGCAGTTGGCTGTCTGATACTTAGCGGATATGAGTTTTATAGAAGCAAGAAAAAGATTTGAGGTGTTTTGCTTGAAGAATTATGATGAGATTTTAAAAGGAACAGAATATAGTTTTATCCACAGTTATATATGCATTCAATAAAATGATTACATTCCTGGAGCTGAAGTATTGGAACTGTCTGACGAGGGAATCA
>JAQXRN010000114.1 GCA_029218545.1 Bacillota bacterium
AATCTATAGTTCTCAATGCCTGTTCATACTCTGCAAAGCCCGGTGCTGTCAGAAGCCCTGTCTTTGGTTTTTTTGCCAATGCAAGAGCAAATATTATTTCTGCCGCACCATTGCCGCAAATAATTCGGTCCTGATTTATTCCTTCTGCTTCAGAAATGGCCCTTCTAAGCTCCCTGTACTGCACATCAGGATAGTGAATCGCATCCTTAACCCCTTCCTGAACAGCTTTTATAACGCTTTCGGGCATCCCAAAAGGATTTATGTTGGAAGAAAAGTCCACCCTGTAACTTGCAGAATAAATGTCTCCCCCATGTATCTGTTTTTGCATAATAACTTGTTTCTCCTATTTTATCCGCCTGTCTGTATTATTCGCCTGCCTATATTATCAGACCGACACTTGCCACTTGTAACAGAACTCTCAATGCACCTAAAATCAGCAGTGCAACTATGGCAGTCGCATAAAGCAGATCATTGGCACGTTTAATGTCCACATACTCAATATTTCTGTTGGCATCTCCCATAGTCGGCTTTTTATATAATTTGCCAAAATACCACGCATCCCCTGCCAGCTGTATGTTCAAGGCTCCCGCCATAACCGCTTCAGTCTGTGCAGAATTTGGGCTGGCATGATTAAATCTGTCCCTCTTAAAAATCTTAGCTGCATTGTTAGCATCAAGTCCCATTAAGAATGATGCAATAATCATAAAGATTGCACAGATTCTTGCAGGAATAAAGTTCATCACGTCGTCAAATTTTGCACCATAGCGGCCAAAATTTATATACTTATCATTTTTGTATCCCACCATGGAATCCATTGTGTTTACAGCTTTATAAAACCATCCCAGAACAGGGCCACCAATAATCATATAAAACAGTGGCGCTAATGTTCCGTCGGAAGTGTTTTCTGCAATGGTTTCAACTGCAGCCTTTGTAACCCCCTCTTTTGTAAGGCTCTGTGTGTCTCTTCCCACAATCATGGAAACAGCCTTTCTGGCCCCCTCAAGATTTCCCTTTTCAAGTTCATAATATACCTTCATGGACTCGTCCTTAAGGCATCGAACTGCAAATATCTGATAGCACATTAATACTTCTGCTGCAAACCCCAGCCAGAAGTTTATGTAATAGGCTGCGTACAACACCCCAAAGGCAACACCTGTTGTCATGCTGCACACAAGCACCACCAGAAATAGTCCCGCCAGTCGTTCTCCTTTTCCTGTTTTCGGAAAAGCCTTTCTTAGAACATTTTCTAAAATTTCTATTAATTTGCCTATCAGCCTGACAGGATGGTATAGCCATCTTGGGTCACCCACCAGCAGGTCTAAGATAAAGCCTGAAATAATCGCCAATAAATGCATCTTCGTCTCTTTCTAATCGATATTTTTACAGAAAAAAATAAGCCGCTGCATTAGCAACGACTTTCTCTCTAATTGTGTCCCGGTTGCCGCAGGATAACAATCGCTAGGGTATCTGACTTCGAAGCCTGCCTGCAGACGGCTGCTTCATACACAGTAACGGACTTGTTCGGGATTTTCACCCGATTCCCCTATTATTCTGTTCATAAAAATAATACTCCACAGACTGGATAATTTCAAGGTAATTTTTAAATATCCCCGTTTGCCGGATTGTCCAGCACCTTCCCATCTTCAGAAAACCTTGAGCCATGGCATGCACAGTCCCATGACCGTTCCTTGCTGTTCCATTTAAGGGCACAGCCAAGATGTGGACACCTCTTCTTTGAAGGAGTAATGAGATTTCCAACTGAAATACATCCATTTACAAAGAGCTGCGGTTTCAGAATGCTTCTTGATGGGTCAAAAACTGCTTCATATTCATTGCTTCTTCCAAGAATCTTATCGCGAAGTATCATGGCAGAAACCATGGTTCCTGTCATTCCCCACTTATTGAATCCTGTTGCCGCATATAAGTCTTCCGTCCGCTTTGAATACTGACCGATATATGGTGTGCAATCAAGGCTCATACAGTCCTGTGCCGCCCAATAATTGGTCTCCTCTGCATTGGGATAATGCTCTCTGGCAAAGCTGCGAAGCTCATCCCATCCTCCGCCCTTCATTCCTGTACGATGACCCCCGCCTCCCAGCAGCAGAAGGTTGCCATAGTTTCTGAAGGAAAAGCCCTTATGGTCCTCATCCACATACATTCCCTCTACATTTTCTGCATTTTTAAGGGCTATCACATATGAACGATGCTGGTGGAGCTTTAGAAAATAGCTGCCGTGCTTATTGATAAACGGAAAGTGTGTAGCAACGATTATCTTGCTTGCGCGCACTCTCCCATCTTCTGTTGTCGCCTGCCCAGGTTCCATTTCGTGAACAAAGCTGTTCTCATAAATATGCAAATCTCCTGCTATGGCAGAAATGAATTTTAAAGGGTTGAACTGTGCCTGATTTGGAAATTTGACAGCACCTGCAATCGTAAAAGGCAAATCTACTTTTTCGCAAAGCTCTGCATCATAACCGATTTTGTGCAGGACATCCATCTCATCTTCAAGCTTCTTTCTGTCATCTACCGAATAGACATAATTATCCTTGACTTCATAATCGCAGTCAATATAGCTGCACAATTTAGCGTATTCTGCACATGCTGACAAATTGGCATTGAGATAGTCTCTCGCTTTCTCAAGACCTTCTCCCTTTAACAATTTGTGATAATTTAGTCCGTTCTGGGCTGTAATCTTTGCGGTTGTATTCTGAGTAGTCCCAGAGCATATTTTTCTGCCTTCCACAAGAACATATTTTACCCCCGCCTGATGCAACATATATGCGGTAAGAATTCCCGCCATTCCACCGCCGATAATCAATACATCTGTGTTAATATCCTCTTTTAGCTGAGGAAAATCCGGGAGTTTAGTCTCCTGCCATACTGAAATATTTTTCGCCATAAAATCCTCCATTTAAAGAGTGCTGCGCACTTTGAGCCCAGCTTTGGTTTTATTATATCCAGTTTATGCGATTTTCAGTCATGACTTCACTCCCTGCTAATCCTTGGTGGTAGAGTTGGTAATTTCTTTAATTATTGCATAACAAAAACCCCGAAGACCAAAAGGTTCCGGGGTTCACTTTAAATCCATATGGGGCATCACATGTGACGGAAGGTTTCATACTCGCATCTCAGTAGTGAGTAGATAATCTGGTCTAAATATCCTCTCTCAGCCAGATAGTTC
>JAQXRN010000115.1 GCA_029218545.1 Bacillota bacterium
AGAGGAAGAGGCTGCTCCTGTTAAAGAACCACCAAGAGTTGGTCTTGAAGGAAGACCTGCAGAAACTACGCAGACTGCGCAGGCTCCTCAGGCTGAAGATGTATCAGAAGCCGATGAAAAAGGTGAAGTTGTGTTTGGACAAGTTGATGGTTTAAATGGTACTGAACGCACACTGCAGGATCTTTTGAATGAGGATGGAGGAAATTCCAAATTTGAGATTCCTGATTTTCTTAAATAGGTTAATTGGAGCCGGTTTTTAGATAACCGGCTCTTGTGGTAAATATTAAAGCAAATGAGAGAAATAAGTTCAAAAAACAATCAAATATTTAAGAACTTTCAAAAGCTTGAGACGAAAAAATATCGGGACAGGTTTGGACTATATCTCATCGAAGGCGAAAATCTTATTGAAGAAGCGTATAAGAACGGGGCTGTGATACGGCAGATACTTATACGCATGGGAGATGAGTCACGATTTATGAAGCCTTGGATGGATGAAGACAGTGTCTATGTGACGGAACCAAAGTTATTTGATCAGCTTGCAAAGACACAGACCAGCCAAGGCATAATCGCTTCGGTAAAGAAACCTGAGTTTTCCCTTGAGGATTTTGCGGAGAGAAACATACGCAAATCATCAGGGAATTTTGTCGTTTTAGACAGGCTTCAGGATCCGGGCAACATCGGAACAATAATCAGAACAGCTGATGCTGCAGGGTATGAGCTTGTAATAGCCATGAAGGGCACTGCGGATATTTATGCTCCCAAGGTAGTCAGAGCAGCTGCAGGCTCACTCTTTCGCGTTCCGATAGCTTACGTGGAAGACAATGACCAGTTGGCAGCCTTTGCCCAAAAAACAAGTAAGAGGCTTGTGGCAACCTGCCTTGACGGCAGCAGGTTTTATTACGAGGAAAATTTGAAAGAGGACATCGCACTTATTGTAGGAAATGAAGGAAACGGAATAAGCCGGGAACTCATAGAAAAGTCCGATGTTAAAATAAAAATTCCTATGCATGGGAACATTGAGTCACTCAACGCTTCAGTTGCAGCGGCAATAATCATGTATGAATCTGTTAGAAAATGAGGTTAAAAAATGCAAGAAAGATTAAAAGAGATTCTTGAAGAATCAAAAGCACAGCTTGAAAAGGCCGCATCACTTCAGGATGCAGAAGAAACAAGAATTAAGGTTCTGGGTAAAAAAGGAGCTTTAACAGAAATTTTAAAATCAATGGGTAAACTTTCCCCTGATGAAAGAAAAGAATTAGGTCAGGCAGCAAACAAGGTAAGAGCAGAAATCGAAGGCTTACTTGCTGAAACTGTTAACAATCTTAAAGAAAAGGAAAAGGCTGCAAAGTTCGCGGCAGAAGTAATAGATGTTACTGAGCCGGGTAAGGTTTACAGTCTTGGAACTAAGCATCCTCTGACAATTACAATGGAAGAAATATCAAAGGTATTTAAATCCATGGGATTCTCTCTTGTAGAAGGTCCTGAAGTTGAAACTGTTTTCAACAACTTTGACGGACTTAACGCACCGGCAGACCATCCTGCAAGAGACTGGACTGACACATTCTATATCAGTGAAAAAACACTTTTGAGAACACAGACTTCTTCTGTTCAGGTAAGAACACTGCAGAAGCAGGAACCTCCAATAAAAGTATTTGCACCGGGAAGAACTTTCAGATGTGATACACCTGATGCTACTCACTCACCAATGTTCCATCAGGTTGAAGGCCTTGTAGTTGATGAAGGAATTACAATGGCTGACCTGAAGGGTGTTCTTGACAGCTTTGCAAAGCAGATGTTCGGTCCTGAAACGAAGACTAAGTTCAGACCTCATCACTTCCCATTTACTGAACCTTCAGCTGAAATGGACGTTTCATGCTTCAAATGCGGCGGCAAGGGCTGCAGTGTATGCAAGGGAAGCGGCTGGATTGAAATTCTCGGCTGCGGAATGGTACATCCGAACGTACTTAAGGTTGGCGGAATCGATACTGAAAAGTATACAGGCTTTGCCTTCGGTGTAGGTGTAGAACGAGTTGCAATGCTTAAATACGAAATTGATGATATCAGATTGTTCTTCGAAAACGATATGCGTTTCATCGAACAGTTCAAATAACGGAGGTACTAGGTAAATGATAGTTTCATTAGAATGGTTAAAAGACTATGTAGATATTAATGTTGACCCGCAGACTTTCTGTGACAAGATGATTATGTCAGGCTCAAACCTTGAAACAATGGAAGAAGTCGGCAATGACATGGAAAAGGTTGTTGTGGGTAAAATCTTAAAAATAGAAAAGCATCCCGATGCAGAAAAGCTTGTGGTTTGTCAGGTGGATGTGGGAGGCGAAGAACCTGTTCAGATTGTAACAGGTGCGCCAAATGTATTTGAAGGAGCATATGTCCCTGTAGCCCTTGATGGAAGCAGAATTCCGGGACCTCTTCACGGACAGCCAAAGAAGGAAGGCGGCACTGAAATTAAAGCAGGCAAGCTTAGAGGCGTTGAATCCTGCGGCATGCTCTGTTCCTTCGGTGAACTTGGCTTTGAAGACAAAGTTGTTCCTGTGAACCAGAGAGACGGTATATGGATTCTGGGTAAGGAATACCCTGTAGGCATGGATTTCGCTGAAGCCCTTGAACTAAAGGACTGCATAGTGGATTTCGAAATTACTCCTAACCGTCCTGACTGCCTTTCCATGATAGGTATGGCAAGAGAAGCGGCAGCTACATTCGATAAAAAATTCGACTATCCTGAAACTGAATGCAAAGCTCAGGAAGAAAATGCTGCTGATTACATTCAGGTTGAAGTAAAATCAGAACTGTGCAAGAGATATATTGCAAGAGTAGTTAAAGATGTTAAGGTTGAAGATTCCCCATGGTGGCTGCAGAGAAGACTTATCCACGCAGGAATGAGACCTATAAACAACATCGTTGATATTACAAACTTCGTAATGCTCGAATACGGTCAGCCTCTGCATGCTTTCGATATCAACAGCGTTGCAGGTGCAAAAATAGTTGTAGACACTGCTGAAGACGGTGAAATGTTCACTACATTAGATGGCACAGAAAGAAAGCTTGACGATAAGATGCTCATGATTCACGATGCAGAAAAGTCAATTGCCGTTGCCGGTGTAATGGGCGGTTTAAATTCAGAAATTGAAGCAGATACAAATACTATCGTTATTGAATCTGCAAACTTCGTAGGCGGTAGCGTAAGAACTACTGCAAAGAGATTGGGACTTCGTACAGAGGCTTCCTCACGTTATGAAAAGGGTATCGATCCTAACCTTTGCAAGGCTGCTGCAGACAGGGTATGCTACTTAATTGAACTTATCGGCGCAGGTAAGGTAGTAGGTGGAGCAGTAGATGTATATCCTGTAGTTGAAGAAGCTAGAACTGTTCACGGCAGAGTAAGCAGAATCAATAATGTTTTAGGTATTGATATCTCAAGAGAACAGATGGTCAAGTACTTTGAAAGTCTGGAAATGAAGGTTGAAGGAGAAGGAGATGACCTTTATGTTACTGCTCCGACAGTAAGACAGGACATTGAAATCGAAGAAGACCTTATTGAGGAAGTTGCAAGACTTTACGGCTACGATAACCTGCCTGTAACTATTCCTAGGGGAAACAATGAAGCATCTCAGTCCTACGAAAGGGATATTAAGGATCAGGCAAGAGAAATTATGTGTGCACTGGGTGCAAATGAAATTCAGACATATTCCTTCGTAAGCCCTAAGGGTGTTGACAATATAAGAATAGATGAAGATTCATGGGAAAGAGCTTTCGTAAGAATATTAAATCCTCTTGGAGAAGATACTTCAGTTATGAGAACAGTTTTAATGCCTGGTCTTTTTGAAGTGATGGGCAGAAACTATTCAAGAAACAGAGAAAGCTTAAGAGCCTTCGAAATAGGCAACACATTCATGGTTAACCTTATGGATGAAACAGCGCTTCCTACAGAAAGCGATTCAATGTCCATCGGTTTCTATGGTAAGGACGAAGATTTCTTCACATTAAAGGGTGCAATCCTTGAACTCCTTGCTAAATTAGGCATTAAGGATGCTGAATTTATTCCTGAGTCGGAATACGGCACTTTCCACCCTGGAAGATGTGCAAGAATTGCAGTACCTGCAGCTACAGTTACTCCAAACGGAATCGTTGAAGAAATGGTTGAAATCGGAATCATGGGTGAAGTTCACCCTGACGTTGCAGAAAAGTACGGAATCGGCGTTCGCTGCTATGCTGCTGAACTGTTCTTCAGCCTGGTAACTGAAATTGCAGATACAGAAAAGGTATTTGCTCCGCTTCCAAAATATCCTTCAACTTCCAGAGATATCGCATTAGTTGTAGACGAAGCTATGACTGTAGGCGAAATAGAAAAGGTTATAAAGGGTGCAGGCGGCAATATCTTAAGAGAAGTTAAGCTGTTCGACGTTTACAGAGGACCGCAGGTAGGAGAAAACAAGAAGTCAGTGGCATTTGCGCTAACTTACAGACACGATGAAAGAACTCTTACTGAAGAAGATATTGCTAAGACTCAAAATGAAATCTTAAAGGCACTCGAAGAAAAATTAGGTCTGACTTTGAGAGATAATTAGAGGAAACTAAGGAGTTTAATATGGAAAACAACAAGGTAAAGGTAAGAATCTATGGTCAGGAGTACACTATTGCAGGTGATAAAGATGAAGAGACCATTAAGAAAATCGCAGGCCATGTAAATGAAAAGATGCGTCAATTGGGACGCGGATTTTCCAGCAATGGTCAAGGTGCCCTTGCTGTTTTAACTGCTGTAAATATCGCTGATGAATATTATGAGGCGCTGGAAGAAACCGAGCGCCTCAGAGAAACTAAAAATCAGCTGGAAAAAGATGTACAGCATTACATCAGGCTTTGGGAAGAAGCTAAAAAGAGCTTTATGCAGTACAAAGAAAGTGCCGCAAAGGCTGCAGAAGAAAAAGAACAGAGTGAAGAAAAATACAAGGACCTTGAGGCAAAATGCAGCGAGTTTGAAAACATGTTTTTTGACCTTCAGATGGAAAATCTTCAACTAAAAAATGAATTAGAAAAGTATAAGAGGGCAAATGAAATCTAAAGCACTGAGAACATTAGAATACAATAAAATAATTGAGCTTCTGGTTCAGCAGGCCACATCAGAGCCTGCAAAGAAAGAACTGTCAAAGCTTATGCCAATGACAAACAGGGGCGATATTCTTGATGGACTGGCTGAAACATCTGAAGCCGTCGATGTGATAGTGCGAAAAGGTGCATTGCCACTTGGTCAGATATATGATATTGAGGACCATCTATACTTTGTAAAAAAAGGCGGAACGCTGACCATGAGGCAGCTTCTGCATGTTTTATACAATATGAAGGTCACAAGCAATGTAATCACTTTCTTAAAGAGTGACCTTCCTGAACTGCCAATTTTAGATGGTATCAGAGAGATTCTTGTTACTTTTCCAAGGCTCATAGAAAAGATCGATATGAGTATTATCTCTGAAGACGAGATGTCCGATAATGCGTCTTCTGAACTTAAGAACATCAGAAGAGCAATGGCAAGACAAAACGATGCCATAAAGAACAGGCTGAATCACATCCTGAATTCTCAGGACAGCAGGACATATCTACAGGATGCTATCGTTACCATGCGTGATGGGCGTTACGTTATTCCTGTAAAGGCTGAACACAGAGGCAAGTTTCCGGGAATCATACATGACCAGTCCCAGACAGGTGCGACTATTTTTATTGAGCCACAGGTAATTGTAAATCTTAACAATGAGCTGAGAGAACTTGAACTGGCAGAAAAAGCAGAAATCGAAAGAATTCTTGCAGAATTGTCATCAAATGTCTGCGAGCATTTTCACGATTTAATGAATAATCAGAAGCTCCTCGTAACTCTTGATAAGATATTTGCCAAGGCAAAACTGTCCGTTAAAATGAAGGCAGAATGTCCTGTAATTGCAGATGGAGGCGCATTGGAACTGAGAGAGGCGAGACATCCCCTGATACAGAGCAAGAAGGTCGTTCCTATCAATGTTTCCGTAGGAGGAGATTATACAACCCTGGTGGTGACAGGTCCCAATACAGGCGGTAAGACGGTAACCCTGAAAACTACAGGGCTGCTTGTCCTTATGGCACAGAGCGGACTCCATATCCCTGCGGCATCGACAAGCAGAATTCCGATTTTTGAGCAGGTATTTGCAGACATTGGTGATGAACAGAGCATCGAGCAGAGCCTCAGTACATTCTCATCACATATGCGAAATATTGTGGAAATCCTGTACAAGGTTGACAATAAATCACTTATTTTAGTCGATGAGCTTGGTGCAGGTACCGACCCTACAGAAGGAGCGGCTCTTGCCATAGCTATATTGGAAAATTTAAAGTCATGGGGTGCATATACCATTGCAACAACCCATTATAACGAAATAAAAAAGTATGCTCTTTCTACAGAGGGTGTTGAAAACGGTTCGATGGAGTTTGATATTGAAACTCTCAGCCCGACATACAGACTTTTCATAGGAATTCCGGGTAAATCCAATGCCTTTGAAATATCAAGAAAGCTTGGTCTTGACGAGGAACTGATAGATAGGGCGCAGACTCTTCTTGAACGCGGGGACATTGAGTTTGAAGATGTTCTTGACTCCATCGAAAAGGACAAGCGAAGGGCAGAAGCTGAAAGAGACGAAGCTATCAGACTTAACCTTGAGATGAAGAAACAGCAGGAAGAACTTGAAAAGCGTCAGGCTAAGCTCGAAGAGCAAGAAAGAACTATTATAGCGAAGGCCAAGGAAGAAGCAAGGGATATACTCAAAGAGGCCAGAGAAACGGCTAACGATGTGAGCAAGGAACTTCGAAGGCTCAGCAAGCTGGACAGCCTTGGCGAGAGAAACAAACGATTTGATAAGAGCAGAAAGAAGCTTAAGGATGCTGAAGATAAAGTGGCTGAAAAGCTCATCAGAAGAGTCAACCAGCAGCCGGTAAGTGCCTCAGAACTTAAAGTAGGAGATAAGGTAAGAGTTCTGACTTTAGATCAGGCAGGAGAGGTTCTGTCACTTCCTGATGAAAAGGGAGATTTAGCTGTTAAAATCGGCATTATGAAAGCCAACATCAACCTTAAGGATCTGATGGTTCTTGAGTCAGAACCCAAGGAAAAACCTCAGAACAAAGGCAGCAGATACGGCAGCCTGTACAAGGCTAAGGCTCAGAGCATTTCCGTGTCCATCAACGTACAGGGAAAGAACCTTGATGATGCCGAATACGAAGTGGATAAGTACCTTGACGATGCGTACATGGCAGGTCTTAGAGAGGTTACGGTGATTCATGGCCGTGGTGAAGGTATATTGAAGGATGGCTTAAGGCAGCTTTTCAGACGTCATAAGCATGTTGCATCCTATAGAAAAGGCCGCTATAATGAAGGCGGTGAAGGCGTTACAATTGTGACTTTAAAGGAGTAACAGATGTATATAGTAAGTGGGTGCCTGCTTGGGCACGACTGCAAATATGATGGCGGAAATAACGCCAATGAAGAAGTAATAAACTTCTGTAAGGAACACAAACATATTATTGTT
>JAQXRN010000116.1 GCA_029218545.1 Bacillota bacterium
GGATGTAAAGAATCGTTGCTGGTCTAAGGAAATGATGGAGATATGTGATATTTCAGAGGATATGCTTCCAAAAGTATTTGAAAGCTATGAAGTTGTTGGAACGCTGAAAAAAGACATAGCAGAAGAACTTGGCTTAAGTGATTCTGTAAAAGTTATTGCCGGTGCGGGAGATAATGCTGCAGCGGCTGTAGGTACAGGTACTGTAGGCGAAGGAAGATGCAATATTTCACTGGGAACCTCAGGAACCCTCTTTGTATCAAGCAAGAAGTTTGGTGTAGACGAATACAATGCATTACATTCATTTGACCATGCTGATGGAAACTATCATCTGATGGGATGTATGCTTAGTGCTGCGTCATGCAATAAATGGTGGTCGGAAGATATCTTAAAGACAGAAGATTTCGCCGCGGAACAGGCTGATATCCAGAAACTGGGAGAAAACAATGTGTTTTATCTGCCATATTTGATGGGAGAACGTTCTCCTCACAACAATCCAAAGGCAAGAGCGATGTTTATCGGAATGTCTATGGATACTACAAGAGCAGATATGACTCAGGCTGTACTTGAAGGTGTTACTTTTGGATTGAGAGATTCTCTGGAAGTGGCAAGAAATTTAGGAATTCAGATAGAAAGAACCAAAATCTGCGGTGGTGGTGCAAAGAGCCCTCTTTGGAAAAAAATCGTAGCTAATATCATGAACATGAAAGTTGATGTCATCGAAAGCGAAGAGGGACCGGCATTAGGCGCTGCAATGCTGGCAGCTGTAGGCTGCAACGAATACCCTTCAGTTGAAGCATCTGCAGAAAAAATCGTAAAGATTGTCGATACCATTGAACCGGAAGCAGACCTGGTTGCCAAATACGAAGAAAAATATCAGAAATTTAAACAGATATATCCTACTGTAAAAGGTTTATATGAGTTATAAGAAGAATGCCCCATATTGATTGCTGAAATCAAATGTGGGGCATTTTTTTAATAATATTTTTTTACTGCTCGCGTAACAAGCGCTGCATATAGGATTGTTGCTAAAATAAAGACTCCTAGACCAATTTTATTAAAAATTGGAGGAAGCGCCACAGAAATACCTACTAATTGGAAGATTCCATAGACGAAGGCTACTATTCCAAGAAACAATACCGATGGGATTACTTCCTTCAGGAAAGCTGTTTTATCTTTGCATTTTAATAATTTTGTATCATTTCCGAGAAGTATTTTCTCGTCGATTGTCTGTGTTCTCTTCATATTGATGGCAGAGTATATACAATACACCCCACACGCTATTGCAAATAGTCCAAAAAACATATCAATTGTTGGGTCCATCATTAATCTCCTTTTTCTTCATTCAATAAAAATGTTCTCATATATTATAACACTATACACTATGCAAACAAATAAAATTATCATAAAGAATAAAAAAACCGGCTCTATAATAAATGTTGGGGTGGGTGATGGATAATCATCTGTCTCAACATTTTTTATTGCAAAAAAATTGAGCATAAACCAAATACACATTACAATTAAAGTGACCAAACCATAAAGAATGTGAGGTGGCATTATGCTCAATGAATATTGTATCGAAAAATTACTCGGATTAAAAGATATACCTATGTTTGGTTACAATACCATATTGAAGGTTCATAAACGCAGACATGTATGTAAAGCTTGTGGGAAGAAATTCTATGAATCACTTCCATTCCTGCCTAAATATCAACGCACTACAAACAGGCTCTGGATGTATATACTTAAAGAACTGGAAGAAACAAGATCCATGAAATCTATCGCTTTTAGTGTTAACCTTTCAGGTCCCTCAATAGCTCGTGTGATAGATAAAGTAAGCTATGGACTTTCTTCTTTACCTAATACAATTTCTATTGATGAGTTCAAAGGAAATGCTGGAAGAAAATTTCAGTGCATTCTAACTAATCCAAGAAAGCAAGAGGTATTAGATATTCTTCCTGAGCGTACAATTGAAGGTCTTAGCGCATATTTTTCAACATTTAAAGACAGAAACAACGTTAAATATGTTGTTATGGATATGAGTAATCTCTTCAGGTCAATGGCTAAGAACTGTTTTCCTAAGGCTCAAATAATTGCTGATAAATATCATATATATCGGCAGGTACAATGGGCTTTTGAAGATGTCAGAAAGCAGGAACAGAAGAAATTTGCTACAAGTCGCAGGCGTTATTTTAAGCGTTCTAGGGCACTTCTGTTAAAGGGACAAGAAAATCTTTCAGAAGAAGAATTTGAACAGGTTTCCCAGATGTTATCTGCTTCAAGAGCATTAGCACAGGCCTATTATCTTCTCCATGAGTTTAGAAATATTATGAAGTCTAAAACAAAAGAAGAAGCAAAGTCAAAATTAAGTGCATGGTATATGCATGTTGGTGTTACTGAATTAAATCGTTTTAAAAAATGTGTCAATACATTTGTAGATTGGAATGAAGAGATACTTAATGCATTTGAGACAGGACTTACTAATGGATATACGGAAGGCTGCAATAACCGTATCAAGGTTTTAAAGAGAAATGCATATGGAGTGAGAAACTTCGATAGATTTAGGAAAAGAATATTACATGTAATGAACAGTTAACTTTGATTTTATGAAAAATGCAGGTAATGTTTTACCACTACCTGCACGATTTTCAATAGTTTTGGTTGGCCCCACCCCAACATTTGACATAGAGCCAATTTACGAGGAGCTAATGGTAGAAACGATATTTAAAACAGATAGTATACTGATATGTTGTAATTATTTCACAACAGTCCATTCCAAAAAAGTAAGGGACTCATTTGCAAACTGGAATTTATTGGAATTTCCATTGTGGTGTGCATAGCAAGCAGCGACTATCCAGTTGCCTGATATTCTAAGCGTACCGGCGTATTTATTATTTGAACTGCAGCGTTCCCATTGGTTTGTAGATAGATTGTATCTTCCAATACTTCCGCTGGCGATAGAATACAAATAACCATTATAATAATAGGTACTACTACCTAACATGTACTTTAAATTTCTTTGTGTAGTTTCGCCGGTTTTCAGGTTTGTTAAATACAATCTGGCGGAATTATAGGTGATGTAGTAATCGTTCCATATAAAGGGCGGGGTATTATCGCCATACCATGAATGACCCACCTCATTGCTAAGTTTTTTTAAAGTGTCGGAATTCTTTGATATTAAATACACGCCTTTGAAACTTTCATCTGTAGAATCAATATCACAGATTAAATATTCTCCGAAAGAGGAAATATATTGTATGTCATCATTTGTATTTGAAATACGTTTTATAATAGTGGATAATTCGCCATCAGGAGATATATTAACTATCCAATCCTGACTAGAATCACTTATTACTACATATGCGCCGTTGTTATCGGCACATTTGAGAGAATACTCGACCTTTTCTCCGACTTTTGTTTTCTTAAAATTGCATTTTGTAAGATCAGCTTCAGCTACAACCTCTTTTGTTTTAGTATCCAGTATTGTCAAAGTCCTATCGCTTTGTAAAACGTAAAGATATGAAGCCCCTTGCTTTAGAGATACACCATTATAGATCGCTAGTTTTTTGGGTCTTCCAAATGAATAGTCGAGTTCACTTACCAAGAGGCGACCATTTCCTGAAGATGAATATTTGCCAAAATGATAAAGTTCATCTTCTATGACAGCGAAATCAGCTTGAGAAATGATTCCATTTGGAAAGTCTACTAAAGATTGAACCTTATGTGGATTTTTTAAAAGACTAAAGCCCGAAATTAATAAGAATAGCAGGCAAACTGAGATTGTAATGAATAAAAATTTCTTGTTTTTTTGCTTTGATATGCCGGAATTTTTTAACGATATTGTATTGTTTTCGACTTTTAAATACTTCACCAAATCCAATCTTTTGCTATATTCCATTCCCTTTAAGACTGCATTTTCATTTTCTTCTGAATATTTGATGATAATAAGAAGTTTTTTCGTACTTTTAAAGTAAATACTAATAAATTTAGGCGAAATAAAACAATATTCTAATTTATCCCAAGTTGGTTCATAAAGAAGTTCGCCATTCTTAAAATAATGTAATCCCAAATCATCAAAAATTAAATGACGTTCGAAATGTTCTTGGTTTAAATATGAATTGTATCTCTTTATTAAAATTTTGGATTCAAGAAGAACCAGCAATATGGATATGCACATAAAAGCAGAACCAATGAAAGCGGCTATAGGAAGTAAAAGTAGAATCCCGGTAAGTTGATTGGTCATAGACCATCTTAAGCATAAACTTGATAGGATTAATAAAGCGAACCCAATTATTGTCGTGCTTTTGGATATTTTTATATTGGCATAAGGATTTCCAGCTACTATTTTTTTATATTTTGAAAATGATGATAATGCGAAATTCCATTCTTCAAAAGACAAGCAATCATCAGGCATATTTGATTTGATTTCGACCATTAAATCCTCCCGCTAAAAAAGAAATATTTATATGAAAATATAACCATTGCAGATAATATTTCTATGGCTGTCATATACTTATGACAACCATAGAATATCATAGAAAAAATTCCTTGTAAAGATTGTTAACATCAGAAACATGGGACGAATGGCTACCCTGCGAGAACAATTGAATTAGCTAAAACTCCCAATAGCGAGCTTGCTAAAGTAGGCGCAAAATTAATTAGAAGCAGTATGAAAAAAATGGAAAGCGCTACAAATGCAATAGTGGATGCAGAAGGCAATGAAACTTCAATTTCTTCAAATACAGAAGAATTGGTTTCATCTTTATCAATAGTAATACTAATATATAAACACAGCTTTTCTGCAACAGAAGAATTATTAAAAACATCTTCTTCGATACCGTATTCAATAAGAATATTTCCTTCATTGTTAAAGCCACATCTGAAAGCAATTTCGCCTGTACCTATATCACTAATTATCCCTTCCATAAGAGTAAACGTTCCATCTTTCGAAATGATATTTTGTGTTTCTGCATCAAGGTTACCATACAAATCCTGAACGTGTGTTAAAGACGCTTCGCTGTAGAAGCTGCATGTGATAAACACGGATGGATAGTGGCATATTCTATACATCCAGGCAATGAGCACGATTCTAAAACTTTCCCGTCAGTCTACAAAAAAATCAAGAAGTTTAATCCTGCAATGATAGTAGCTGATGCAGGTTACAAAACACCAGCCATAGCAAAGATGCTTCTAGATGATGGAATTACACCTGTATTTCCATACAAAGGCCCGGTAACCAAGAAAGGATTCTTCAAAAAGCATGAATATGTATATGACGAATACTATGACTGCTACATATGTCCAAACAACCAGGTGCTTAAGTACGCAACCACTAACAGAGAAGGATATCGTGAGTACAAGAGTAACCCCAGTATATGTGTGAATTGTCCCTACTTATCACAGTGTACACAAAGCATAAATCATCAGAAGCTGGTAACAAGACACATCTGGCAGGAATACATTGATAAATGCGAAGATATTAGGCACACACTTGGAATGAAAGAAATATATGAGTTACGCAAGGAAACCATAGAAAGACAGTTTGGTGTGGCAAAAGAAAATCATTGTATGAGATATACCCAGCAGCGTGGTAAAGCAAAAATGACCATGAAGATTGGGCTTACTTTTGCGTGCCTAAATATGAAAAAATTAGCCAAAATACTGACAAAAAGAGAGAGAAAATCCTCTTTCTTTTCGTCAGTTTCTTTGATCTTTGGCTTTAATTTCGGATTTTGAACAAATCTAAAAGAAAAAGCCCTTCGGATTGTCAAATCCGAAAGACTTTGTCTACGCTTTGAGACCGAATTCTTTCGAATTCGGTCTGTAGTTAACAAATCAATTTGTTTAAATTAGTCTGCAACATATGGGAGAAGTGCAACGATTCTTGCTCTCTTGATTGCAGTAGTTACTGCTCTCTGGTGTTCTGCGCAAGTACCTGTGATTCTCTTAGGTAAAATCTTGCCTCTTTCAGTTACGTACTTTCTTAGTTTTTCAACATCCTTGTAATCGATAACTTCTGTCTTGTCGGCACAGAACTGACAAACTTTCTTTCTTCTCATGCCGCCACCACGTCTCTTTTCCATGATTCATTATCTCCTTTCTGAATTAGAATGGGATATCTTCATCAATTGCAGAAAAACCTGCAGGAGCCTCATCAACTCTGCCTGTCTGCATTGAAGAACCCTGAGGTCTGTCGCCCCATTCTAAGAATTCTACTCTGTCTGCTACGACATCTGTCGTATAAACGGTTGCTCCGTCTTTGTTGGTGTAACTGCCGGTCTGCAGTCTTCCCTGAACGCCCACAAGTCTTCCCTTTGCTAAGAATTTCTCACAGTTCTCAGCCTGCTTGCCGAATACTGTAACTCTTGGGAAGTCAGTCTGTTTCTCTCCACCGGCTCTTACAGGTCTGTCGATGGCAACGGTAAATGTTGCTACCGCCATCTGAGTACCGGCTGTGTAACGAAGTTCAGGATCTCTTGTTAATCTTCCGATTAAAACAACGCTGTTCATGCTTACACCCCGTTCTTAGTTTGCATCATTGTTGATGATGATGTGTCTGATTACGTTGTCAGAAATCTTAAGCTTTCTGTCAAGTTCGTAAGGTAATGTAGCGTTAGCCTTGAATTCGATTACAACGTAGTAACCTTCTTCCTTCTTGTTGATTGGGTAAGCTAACTTTCTCATTCCCCAAACATCAGTCTTAACCACTTCACCGTCAGCAGCGATGATGGACTGAACTGTTTCAACTGTCGCATCCTTTACAGCTTCTTCTAAAGCAGAATCGATAACGAACATAACTTCGTAGTTTCTCATTGTTTTTCTCCTTTCTCTATGGACTACATGGCGACAACCTGACGTTGTCGCAGAGATTGCATGAAAACTCATGCCTAATTATTATACAACAAATAACAAGGATTGCAAGTACTTTTTTGCAATCCTTGAATATTTAGCATAAGATTTTTTACAGTGTTATTTCCAAAGAACATCAGGGTATTCACCCTTGTCTTTCATTGACTGTAGGGCATCAACTACGCTTTCTTTATCTTCTTTGTAAGTGACACCATACCATCTATCCATTGAGTTCAAAACTTTGACTTCAGCCTTTCCTTCCTGAATCAGCTGATCGACTACTCCCGGAAGGAAATACTCACCTTTCATTGGATTTTCAACAACAGCCTTGTCCAGAAATGCAGGAAATCTTTCTTTTAGCTCCTTCATCATAGATGAGGTAAAGCCCCAGAAGTTCATTGAAACGGATGTGCCGCGAGGGAGCTCCTGCCAAGTTGTTCCATCATCTTCAGTAAATACGATTTTGTCATCCTGCCACTGTATCTTTGTTCTTTCTGTAATGTCGGTAAGGTATCCTTCATCCGATAATTGACATACACCTCTGGAAACATAACCATTTTCGGTAAGGGTGTTTTCTATCTGGAATCCAACCATGCAGAACTGATATTTATCATTGTCTTCAGCATTTTCCAAGAAACTGTACATAGTCTGGAATGCGCCGGGACCATAGTAATCGTCTGCATTGATTACTGCAAAAGGTGCATCCACAAGATCTCTTGCAGCTAATACGGCATGTCCGGTGCCCCAAGGCTTTTCTCTTCCCTCTGGAACACGGTAACCTTCAGGTAAGTCATCAATAGCCTGAAAAGCGTATTCAACATCTATATATTTGCCCGCTCTGTTATCGATTAATTCCCTGAAGGCATCTTCGTTTTCTTTTTTTATTACGAAGATTACTTTCTTAAAACCTGCCATAACTGCATCATAAAGTGAAAAATCAAGGATAATTTCTCCCTTGCTGCTTACTGGCTCGATCTGCTTGAGTCCGCCGAAGCGGCTGCCCATGCCTGCTGCCATTATTACTAAAACCGGTGTTTTCATATATGTCTCCTAATTTATTTATTTTGTTACATTTTATATCATCTTTCATTTAATATCAAGGTAGTGTATAATTTAAGACATATTAGGAAAAGAGGTATAAGATATGATTAAATACATGGAACAGGCTGAAAGAGATGCCGTACTTGCAGTGGCAGATGTAATGGCGACTGCGGCAAAAACTGCACCAAAGGGAAGCGGTAAAGACACGGTGGTCTCTGCTGTTTTAACAGGAGAAGATAAGGATAAGCTTGCTCAGATAATGAGAGAGATGGGTGAGGAATATAATGAAGAGTTTATTATCCGCGATGCAGGAAATGTTGACTCTAGTATCTGCATTGTTCTCATAGGCTGTAAGGATACACCTTTTGGTCTTCCAAACTGTGGAATGTGTGGATTTGAAAACTGCGCAAAGATGAAAAAAGCGGGAAGCAACTGTGTATTTAATGTTACAGATTTAGGTATCGCGGTAGGCTCTGCAGTCTCAGTTGCTGCTGATAACAGAGTGGATAACAGAGTAATGTATTCGGCAGGCCGTGCGGCAGTTAGAATGGGTGTTTTCCCTGAAAATATAAAAATCTGCTGGGGAATCCCTCTAAATGCTACATCAAAGAGCATTTACTTTGACAGAGGACCCGGAGCAGTTCTTCGTTAACTTCACTTCAGGGACAGGGAAATATGCAATAATAAGAACTTAAAATATATGGGTGGAATTGGTTTCCCTGACCCTTGAGGAAGCTTGATAAATGTGTGGCTTTACGGTAATTATATCAATAAATTCCTTGAAAAACTTTAGACCATTTGAAAAAATTTAAGGCTATTTTTGTAAAATATACAAAAATAGCCTTTTAAAATGTTAAAGGTTATTAAATCATTTTCTTAAAACATTACAGAAATTGTGACAGCAGATAGATTCTGATTGCCATAAACAGGTTTTCGTGAAATTCTTTATCGTTGCTTGTAGGATCTAATAGGGATTGTAGTCTGCCAAGCCTGTATCTTATTGTGTTTACATGGCAGAACATCTCTTCTGCGGTCGCATCCAAATCTCCGCGGGCAAGAACGTATTTGCAGGCAGTTTCAAATAATTCGGGCTTTTCATCGCCTAGAGGCAACAGATATTCATACATGTAATTCTGAAGATTCTGGGAATGCAGCTCAGGAATAATAAGCCTGTAAATTCCAAGATCTGCGTAAGATTTCATTGAAACATCTTCTAAGACTGCCACATTGCATGCCCAATATGCCTCCCTTACTATCTTCCCAAAGTATTCGTTAGACGTTTTTATGGAGCTTACACCGCAATGGACATTATCCTTTTCCATATCCGATGCGATAAAAATATCTGTAAGGAGAGCGTCAAATCTGCTTGGTTCATTGACGTCCTGACTCAAAAACAAAAGATAACAATCCCTGTACTTGCATAGGGCAGCTTTTTTGCTTATTCTTCCGCTGCTTCGCAGTTTTTTTACCTGCGCGAAGATTTCTTCAGAACTTGTCTTATCCTTGATGGCAACCACCTTCATAAAGCGCTTAAAATCAGGATTAATCTTCTTGGAAATTCTAAACTCTTCTTTGGGAGTAAGTTCCTGATCCATAATATTATTGAAATCTTTTTCTAAGGCTTCTATGTCATCTCCCTCTTCTAACGCCCTGTTTACCTCAAATATTATGTCTTCAAAGAACTCATCCCCACCAAATTCAAGTATAGGAAAGTTATGAGCATTGGCGTAATCAATGGCCTCCTTGGGCAGCTCCTTAACAAGAACCGGTTTGTATGCCATGCATGAGACATTTAGCTCATATAGCTTTCTTACAGCCTCACAAATCAGATTATGGTCGTCTTTTGCAAACAACAGACTGGTAAGAACCATGCTGTTTTTGTCAAAAATATCTTTTCTGGACATCTGGACTCCTTGTACAAATTCAAAGTCAAGAATGTCCGGTTGTTCAACGGGTCTTGATAAACCGCCCTCTCCTGCCACTAGCTTGAAGTTTTTTAGAAGTGGAATATCCAACAAATCTTTTACGGTGAGTTTCATAAGGACCTTTCTTAAAACAAAAATTATTCTTCAGAAAACATCGGAGTTGACAGATAACGTTCGCCTGTATCAGGTAATAAGGCGACGATGTTCTTTCCTTTGTTTTCAGGACGCATTGCCAGTGTAACAGCACCATGGAGGGCCGCGCCGGAGGTTATTCCTGCGAGGAAACCCTCGGAAGAAGCAATTAATCTTCCTTTTTCATATGCATCTTCGTTAGAAACGGTGATAATTTCATCGTATATATCTGTATCAAGAATTGACGGAACGAAGTTTGCACCTATTCCCATTAGGCCATGAGGACCGGCCTTTCCTTCGGAAAGAAGTGGAGATGAGGCAGGTTCTATGGCAACAATTTTTATTTCAGGATTCATTTCTTTAAGATATTTCCCCACACCTGTAATGGTGCCACCAGTACCGATACCTGCAACAAAGATATCAACTTTTCCATCTAAATCTCTGTAGATTTCAGGGCCTGTTGTTTCGTAGTGAATCTGAGGATTTGATTCGTTATCAAATTGTCCCGGGATAAAACTTCCTTCGATTGAGGCAGCAAGTTCATTGGCTTTGTCGATGGAACCTTGCATACCCTTAGAGCCTTCAGTGAGGACAACCTGTGCACCATAGGCCTTTAATAGATTTCTTCTTTCTACGCTCATGGTTTCAGGCATTGTGAGAATAACCTTGTATCCTCTTGATGCAGAAGCGGCAGCGATGCCGATGCCTGTATTGCCACTTGTAGGTTCGATAATTGTAGCACCTGGTTTCAGCAAACCTTTCTTTTCTGCGTCCAAAATCATTGCAAGACCAACCCTGTCCTTGGAACTTCCTGCAGGATTAAAAGCCTCAACCTTTGCAAAGAGATTTGCCTCTAGGCCTAAAGCTTTTTCTATGGCGTTTAGTCTTAAGATAGGTGTGTTGCCGATTAATTCTGAAATGTTGTTAAATACTTTCATATTTGTAAATCCTTTCTAAAACGGTTATTGCAAGCATCAATATGCCGAAGCCTATAAGCGCTCCGCAGATTACATCGGTAGCCCAGTGAACACCAACATACAGGCGGCTTGGAGCAATAGTTAAAGCGAGGATCAGGCATATTGCACTTAAAAAGTTTTTTAATTTTTCGTTTTTGCAGTTTTTTCTGATTAAATAGAACAGCAGGCCGTATACGATTACAGAAGTTGTTGAATGACCGCTTGGGAAAGAATAACCGCCCTGCTCCACAAGATGATGGATCACATCAGGTCTGGCTCTTAAAAACAAATGCTTCATTGGCTTATATATTGCCAGACCAATAAGTTCTGCGAGTGTAACAGGAATGCCGTATTTCTTCCGATTAGGCAAAATAATGAGAATAATGCACAGCAGTATGATGGTAATCGTATCGGAACAGTGGGTCAATGCCGAAATAACAACATTAAAAAAACCTGTTCTGATTGATATGAAAAACTTTTGTACGGCTAAGTCAAAAGGTGTTGCTCCCATTCCGTAGCAGGCATTGAGAATATATGTGATTATACCGGCACAGATAAAGCAGGCAACAGCAATAATGATTCTGTTTTTTCCTGAATTTTCTCTTGTCATTAAAACACCCCTTTGCTAATGATAATTGTTGATTTTTCAAAATAATCTAGGATAATTATATACTTTTTTTATAGAAAAAACTACAACAATTATGGTATCATACTGTATATATGAAAAAGTCTGGAGGGTTAAAGTGAAGATTTTTGGAAATATAGGGCTGGCCTTGACCATAGCAAAGGCATTTGTTGGACTAGGTGAATACAGAAGAAGAATTGACAATGCCAGAGCCATTGGTGATAAAGAAGAAGAGAAAAAGGCCATTTTTGAAGCGTGTAAGCACTGGTCAGACAAGATAGTAAAATATCTTAACCTTGATATAAATGTCGTAAATCCAGAGAACCTTCCGAAGGATGGGCCTGTCGTTTATGTGGCAAACCATCAGTCATACGCCGATATTGTGCCCTTTGTAAATGTACTAAATCATCAAGTGGGGTTTATCGCAAAGGAAGATTTGAGTATGATTCCCGTGTTCGCAGATTGGGTAGCAAGAATCAGAAGTCTGTTTATCAAACGAGGAGATGCAAGAGCTTCGTTAGACACAATTAATGAAGGGGCTGACCTCGTTAAAAATGGGTATTCTTTAGTTATCTTCCCAGAAGGAACGAGAAGCCATTCTAACAAAATGGCAAAATTCAAGCCCGGTGCCCTTAAATTAGCAACAAAAGCTAAGGCGGTAATTGTACCGGTTACAATCAGGAACAGCTATAAAGTGTTTGAGGAAACAGGTACTGCAACAAAGAATGTAAAGATGGACTTTATCGTTCACGAACCGATAGATACTTCAATGCTAGACAGAAAGGAACTGGCAGTCTTGAGCGACAGGATTGAAGAAATCATCCGCAGTGCAATATAGCAGTGTAATATGGCAGTGCGATATAATAGAAAAAAATAAGGTATTAAAAAATGTGCATCGGACAGTCGCAATGTCCTTTGCACATTTTTGTGTTTGATTAAGACTAATTCATTCGGATTTTAGTTGGATTCACCAAGTGTTACTGAAATATCCTTCATTTTGTCATT
>JAQXRN010000117.1 GCA_029218545.1 Bacillota bacterium
GAGGAACTAAATGAATATCTGGAAGGTTCTGAGTGGCAGGACAAGGCCGGAGGGTATGCGATCCAGGGTCACTTCGGCAAGTATATTGAAAAAATAGAGGGCGACTACGACAATGTTGTGGGCTTCCCTTGGACTAGAATCGAAAAGGAATTAGAAAGTTTCTAGAACTGCATAGTGCGTGGAACATTTTGTAATTATGTAATTTTAAGAAATTGAGGTGTAAGAGATGAAAAAATTTATGGCGGAATTTAAAGAGTTTATCGCTAAGGGTGATGTGATGAGCATGGCTGTCGGTATCATTATTGGTGGTGCCTTCACTGCAATCGTCAACTCCCTTGTAGGTGATGTAATCACTCCTTTCCTTGGAATTATCACAGGCGGAATCGATTTTACAGGAATCAGCATTACTGTTGGTGAAGCTAACATTATGATTGGTAATTTCATTCAGGCTGTTATCACATTCCTGCTGACTGCTTTTGTTATCTTCTCCATTATGAAGATGTTTAATTCATTCAAGAAGAAGGAAGAAGAGGCGCCTGCTCCTGCTCCGGCGGAACCTGCTCCAATCACTGAAGACATCGCGCTTCTGATGGAAATCCGCGATTTGCTGAAGAAATAGGGGCGGCGAGAGCTGCAGGCTGCGGTCGGTGAGCCGCACCCGGCGTGTCGGACTATCGATCGCCTGCTACTTGAATCTAGACAAAACAAAAGCAAGTACCTAGGCTGTGCATTGAATGCATGGTCTGTGTGCTTGCTTTTTTAATTTCTTTTATAGATTTCTACCTTGATATTGTATAGTAATGACATATACCGTTTTTGATACTTCATCTATCCTGAAGATAGCAATGTAATTATCTATAAGCAATTGTCTGTAGCCTTTTCCCGCATATCTTCCTTCATTTCGTTCTTGATGGGACTCAGGAAATGTGCTTAGATTCAAAATTGCCCTTTTAATTCTGTCTACTTGACCTTTTGCATTTTCAGAAGACAACTTCTCATACGCAATGTAATTATAGATACTATCCAGCTCGCGTATTGCTTTAGGATTGATTTTTACTTTATATTTATCCAAAATACTTTTTCTCCAATTCTTCGAAAACGTAACTTGCATCAACAGCCTTTGCTCCGTTTAAAACTTCTTGTTCTGATTCAAAGATTGCTTGATCTATACGGTTAGCTCTCGATATTTTATCATAAAGTTCACTGCTCATTACAACCAAGTCGCTATATCCATTCTTTGTAATAAAAATAGGTTCTTGCTCTTTATGTGCAATATTGGAAATCTCAGTAGTGTTACGTAATTCTTTGATTGGCATTATAATTGGCATAATTATCACTCCTTTCTTATCATAATTATAGCATTATTATGTTATATATCAACATTTTTATCGAAATAATCTTTTAAGTTTTATTATGTAATTTATATGTCGTATTTCAGGCTGCGGGATATTATAAAAATGTGAGAAACTGCATGCAAAAAGCGCCTCCTTTATGGGAAGGCGCTTTGGTTTTATATATTCAGACTATTTGTTTAAAGTCTTCTTTGCAGTTTCGCAAAGTGTTGTGAATCCAGCTGCATCGTAGATAGCCATTTCGGAAAGCATCTTTCTGTTGATTTCGATTCCGGACTTCTTTAAGCCGTTCATTAACTGGCTGTAGCTGATTCCGTTCATTCTAGCAGCAGCGTTGATTCTAGCAATCCACATCTGTCTGAACTGTCTCTTCTTTAACTTTCTGCCAACGTAAGCGGATCTTAAGGATCTCATTACAGCTGGGTTAGCAGCCTTAAATACCTTGGATTTCTGACCGTAGAAACCCTTAGCTAATTTTAAAATTTTCTTATGTCTCTTATGTGCGTTAACACCTTTTTTTACTCTTGCCATGTTATCTTACCTCCTAAAACTCCAATTATTTTGCCATTGATCTAAGCATTCTCTTAAGGTCTGCGCTAGTTAATACTGTAGCTTTTCTTAAGCCTCTTTTTCTCTTTGCAGCTTTCTTAGTAAGAATGTGGCTCTTGTATGCCTTATTTCTCTTGATTTTACCGGATCCAGTAAGTTTCATTCTCTTGCATGCCCCTCTATGGGATTTCATCTTATTCTTTGCCATGATGATTTTTCCTCCTATATTAACTGTGTGTAACTTTTTAGCTTATATCTAGCCGGACCTTTGCAGGCCGGTTGTTTACTTGTCTGTCTTAGGTCCAAGTACCATTGTCAGATTACGTCCTTCGAAGACAGGCTTCTTTTCGATTACGCCTACTTCTGAAACTGCTTCAGCGAATGCATTCATAACATCCATACCCTTTGCAGTATAATCGCGTTCTCTGCCTCTGAATCTTAAGCCAACCTTAACCTTATCTCCGTCCTGCAGGAACTTCGCTGCGGTCTTAGCCTTTACCTGAATGTCGTGTGCTTCGATAAATGTGCTAAGTCTGATTTCCTTAACCTGTGTTGTCCTCTGTTTCTTCTTGGCTTCTTTTTATTTTTTCTGAAGTTCGTAGCGGTATTTGCCGTAGTCAAGAATCTTGCAAACAGGTGGCTTAGCATTAGGTGAAATGTTCACTAAGTCAAGCTTCTTCTC